>JBCCRZ010000107.1:0-12535 GCA_039200855.1 Cyanobacteria bacterium P01_D01_bin.44
GAATGCCCTGAGACATCATGCCTCGATGGTTTAACACAGCGGGTCCTTGCAACCCCAGCAAACACTATATGCTGTCGCCGACGGAGCGACTGCCCTCGTGGGCGCGGCTGATCGATCAAGAGAGCTATTTTGTGCTCCATGCGCCCAGGCAAACCGGGAAAACGACCGCGATGCTCGCTTTAGCCGAGCAGTTAACCCAGAGCGGTCGATATGCCGCAGTTGTGTTGTCCGTTGAAGTAGGAGCCCCCATCACTCAAGACCTTGATCAAGCTGAGCAGGCTATTTTAAGCGCCTGGAAATGGACCGCTCAGGTACGGTTACCCCGTGAACTGCACCCCCCGGAATGGTCTCAGCTGGAACCAGGGGCCCGGCTTAGGCAAGCCTTACAGCAGTGGGCTCAAATATCCCCGCGTCCGCTGGTGATTTTTATAGATGAAATTGACGCTTTGCAAGATGATGTCCTCCTGTCAACCTTGCGACAGCTCCGGGACGGCTATCCCAATCGTCCTGAGGCCTTTCCACAATCGGTCGCGCTGGTGGGTCTTCGTGATGTCCGCGATTATAAAGTCGCCGCAGGGGGGAGTGGTCGGCTGAATACGGCCAGTCCATTCAACATCAAGGTCAGATCGTTTACGTTGCGAAACTTTACGGTGGCCGAAGTCGGCCATCTTTACGCCCAGCATACGCAAGATACCGGTCAGGCTTTTACGGCTGCTGCTCAGCAGCGAGCTTTTGAGCTGTCTCAGGGGCAGCCCTGGTTAGTAAATGCCCTGGCTAAAGAAGCTGTCGAGGAGTTAGTGAATAACGCCTCTGCTGAAGTGACTGCTGACCTGATTGAACAGGCGAAAGAGCATTTGATTCAACGCCAAGATACTCACTTAGATAGTTTGGCAGAGCGGCTGCGCGAAAGTCGGGTTAGAACCATTATTGAGCCCATGATAGCGGGGCAAGATTTAGGGAATGTAGCACCCGATGACATTCAATACGTTTTAGATCTGGGGTTATGTCGCCTCGACGAGCGAGGTGGGTTGGTGATTGCCAATCCGATTTATCGAGAGATTTTGCCCAAGATGTTAGCCTTCACAACTGTTGCCTCATTAGGCTATGTCAACCCAACCTGGCTAACACCGGAGGGTCAGCTAGATGTGCAACAGCTACTTGAGTCTTTTCTAACCTTTTGGCGACAGCATGGGCAGCCGCTTTTTGCCAGTGCTCCATACCACGAAATTGCCCCCCATATTGTTTTAATGGCTTTTTTGCATCGAGTTGTCAACGGCGGTGGCACCTTAGAAAGGGAATATGCGATTGGCACAGACCGTTTAGACCTGTGTTTGCGATATGGCGAGGTCACCCTTGCTATGGAGCTGAAGGTCTGGCGAGAGGGGCGACCTGACCCCCTTAAGGCTGGGCTAAAACAATTAGATAAGTATCTGATTGGGCTAGGGCTAAAGGATGGGTGGCTGGTTATTTTTGATCGTCGAGATCGGGCATTGCCCATTGCTGAACGAACCATGACTGAGGCTGCAGCCACATCAAGTGGGAGACAGGTGACGGTCATTCGAGGCTAATGTTAAAGGCTAATATAGGTCATTTGGTGTGGTGTTCAGCATAGGAAGTGTGTTTACCATAATTTGACCCAGACCTGTGACATCTGCTTAGTCTTACATATGCTCTATCTTGAACGGTAGAGATAGAAGCGTCTTCACAGCCTTGCGTCAGGATTTTGGATTGAGGTAAAAAATGCAGTGTCTAACTCAATGGCTCAGCTCCCCTAAAAGTTGGCTATCCCCTCTCCGTATTTTCAAAGTCCTTCTCCCTGAGGGAGAAGGATTTAGGATGAGGGTGATCAGAAAACTCATCTCCCAGGGCAAAGGGCTCAAACCAAAGGCCCTCGCCCTGAGCTGTTTGCTTGCCCTGCTGCTGACCAGCTGCACCATTCCCCAGGTGAGCGCCGAGGAGCGTCTCTTCCTCAATCTGTCTGCCGACTTTTTGGGTGAATATGTCTTACCTAAACAGACCTTTGACGATCTTCCCGTGGGGGGGCTCTCTGCGATCGCATACACGCCTCAGCAGGATCGCCTCTATGCGCTGTCCGACGATCGTCAGGCCCCCCGCTTCTATGTTCTCAAGCCTACTCTGCGTGACAACCAAATCCAGGCGGTCACGATAGAAAGCATGACCTTACTTAAGGACGCCACGGGCAGTCCCTATGCCAAAGGTCAGCTAGACCCTGAGGGCATCGCCCTGACGCCGCGCAATACGGTGATTATTTCCAGCGAGACGTCACCCGAGGGGCGCAACCTGCCCTTTATCGGTGAGTTTGACCGGACAACCGGACAGCTTCAGACTCCCTTTCGGATTCCTGAACGCTACGTGACGGATGCGTCGGAGGAGGTATCCCAAACCAAGGGCGCACAGACCAACCTGGGTTTAGAGGCCCTGACGATCAATGCCGCTCCGGGGAGTGCCAGCTATACCGAACCCTTTCGTTTATTTGTGGGCACCGAGGGGCCGCTCCTGCAAGATATGGATGAGGACCCTGAAATTCCCTTCAAAAATCGGGTTTTGCACTATCTCATCGGTCAAAATCAGTCCACCCTGATCTCAGAGCACTGGTACCCCATGGATGAGTCGCCCCTGGGGGCTGTGCTAAATGGCCTCTCAGAGCTGCTAGTGCTTGATCCGGGTGGCCACTTTTTAGCCCTGGAGCGGGCGTTTGGGCTGCAGGGCTTTTCGATTAAGCTTTATCAGCTGGCGAGCGGGGGGGCGAGTGATGTGAGTGCGATCGCAACCCTCAAAGGCGATACCAGCGGCCTCACCCCCATCCAAAAGCAGCTCATGCTGAGCTTAAACGACCTCGACATCACCCTCGAAAACCTGGAAGGCATGACCCTGGGGCCTCGCCTCAGCGACGGCAGTCAGAGCCTAATTTTGGTGAGTGACGATAACTTTGACGATCTTCAGCAGACCCAGTTTTTACTCTTTAGACTTAACGGGCTGGCTTAATCTATTGCTGCGTCAAGCTTCAAATTTCGGTTAGACGAGGTGAGTGGGTGAGTGGGTGATGAGGTCTTTACAACTCACCAGCGCAGCGCACTCACCAGCGCAGCGCATTCACCAGCGCAGCGCACTCACCAGCGCTACCGCACTCACCAAACCCGAAACCTTAAGGCTGACAGACCACTCGTCGTCATAAAACTCAAAATCGACAACTCTCTAAAAAATTTGTCGTTGAAGTTTTTTCATTTCCTGACATTTAACAGAATGTACTGATTGTGTACTTATGATGAAGCTGATCAATGTTGTATAAATCACAACTAGAGCTGATTAAGAATCGCCAATGGAGCTGTAAGCCTCATAAGGCAAAGAATTCGGGCTTAAATTCGAGCTTGAATGGTTGAGGTGATCCCTAAACCTGATAGAGTTGAGCGAGTATTAGCAAAGTTTTTGTAAAGAGTGACATGCGAGTCTTAGTTATCGGTGGTGATGGATACTGCGGTTGGGCCACAGCGCTCTATCTTTCTAATCGGGGACACGAGGTAGCGATCTTAGATAGCTTAGTGCGCCGTCATTGGGACATGGAGATCCAGTCTGAAACACTGACCCCTATTGCCCCTATTCAAACCCGACTACAGCGCTGGAAAGATCTGACCGGCAAGGTGATCGATCTTTTCATCGGCGACATTAACAACTACAGCTTTTTAGAGCAGTCGATGCTCGAGTTTAAGCCTGAGGCAGTTGTTCACTTTGGTGAACAGCGTTCGGCACCGTTCTCCATGATCGACCGAGAGCACGCCGTGCTGACCCAGGTAAACAACGTCGTTGGGACGCTCAACCTGCTGTACGTCATTCGCGATCATTTCCCTGATTGCCACCTGGTTAAACTGGGCACGATGGGCGAATACGGCACTCCTAACATCGACATCGAAGAAGGCTACATCACCATTGAGCACAACGGTCGCAAAGACACCCTGCCCTATCCTAAGCAGCCTGGGTCTTTTTACCACCTCAGCAAGGTTCACGACACCCACAATATTCACTTTGCTTGCAAGATCTGGGGTATTCGCGCCACGGACTTGAACCAGGGCATCGTGTACGGCGTCTTGACCGAAGAAACCGGCATGGACGAGCTGCTGATCAACCGCCTCGACTATGATGGCGTCTTTGGTACCGCCCTTAACCGTTTCTGCATTCAGGCCGCGGTGGGTCACCCTCTGACAGTCTATGGCACAGGCGGTCAAACCCGTGCCCTGCTAGACATTCGCGATACGGTGCGCTGTGTCGAGATTGCGGTTAACAATCCGGCAAACGCAGGCGAGTTCCGTGTGTTTAACCAGTTTACTGAGATGTTTAGCATTAACGACCTGGCCATGCTGGTGAAGAAAGCCGGGACAACGATGGGTCTCGATGTTGAGGTCAAAAACCTTGAGAATCCACGGGTTGAGGCGGAGGAGCATTACTTTAACGCCAAAAACACTAAACTGATTGATTTGGGCCTGGAGCCTCACTTCCTGTCGGACTCGCTGCTTGACTCCCTGCTTAACTTTGCAGTCAAGTACAAAGCTCGAGTCGATGAGCAAAAAATCTTACCTAAGGTCACTTGGCGCAAATAGGGTAGACCCCCAAAATAAGGTCAGCAGACGTCGGAACAATCTGAGCTGCTGGCCTTTTCTTTATTGAGTTGAGGTTTAGTGAGGCGGAGTGCTGATGGTTTTAGGAGATGGGAGATAGGGGATAGGAGATGGGAGATAGGGGATAGGAGATAGGAGAACAGCCAAATCTTGAATGCCTTCTGACTCCTGACTCCGTTCGTCTGAGCCTAGGTCGAAGCCTGATTCCTCACAAAGCTAGAATCGCTCATTTCTTAGCCTTACTTCTGGTGTCATCCAAAATATTGCCAAAAAACCGCTTTTATGAAACCTTGAGCCTAATCCCTTTTCAGGGTTGAATAGTCATTAATACCTACCTTATTGCTGGGACATATGCGGATTGCCTTATTTACTGAAACTTTCTTGCCCAAAGTTGATGGTATTGTGACTCGTCTCAAACATACCGTCGAGCAGCTTCAAAATCTGGGTGACGAGGTTTGTGTGTTTTGTCCTGAGGGGGGCTTGACGGAATATAAAGGAGCCCAAATCAGCGGCGTTTCAGGGTTTCCGCTGCCGCTCTATCCTGAGCTTAAGCTGGCGCTGCCCAGGCCTTCGATTGGTGAGGCGATCGAGGCGTTTCAGCCCGATTTGATCCACGTGGTTAATCCGGCGGTGCTGGGCTTAGCGGGCATTTACTACAGCCGCACGCTGGATATCCCCCTGGTGGCGTCTTACCACACTCACTTGCCTAAGTACCTAGAGCACTACGGACTGGCCATGTTTGAAGGCATGCTTTGGGAAATCCTCAAGGCGATGCACAATCAGGCTCGGATTAATCTGTGTACCTCAACGGCGATGCAGACAGAGCTAACGGACCATGGCATTGAGCGGGTGGAGGTCTGGCAGCGGGGGGTCGATACGGAGCTATTCCGGCCGGAGCTAGCCAGCCAAGAGATGCGGGCTCATTTGAGTGAAGGGCACCCCGAGGCCCCGCTGCTACTCTACATTGGTCGTCTCTCAGCTGAGAAAGAGATAGATCGCATTAAGCCGGTACTAGAAGCAATCCCCGGTGCGCGGCTGGCGCTGGTGGGAGATGGCCCCCATCGCGAAGACTTAGAAAAGCATTTTGAAGGCACCTATACTCACTTTGTTGGCTACCTTGGCGGCGAAGCGCTGGCGTCTGCCTATGCCTCCGCCGATGCATTTGTCTTCCCATCCCGCACTGAGACCCTGGGATTGGTGCTGCTAGAGGCCATGGCGGCAGGTTGCCCAACGGTGGCGGCTAATGCGGGGGGCATTCCTGATATCGTCACGGACGGGGTGAATGGTTTCTTGTTTGATCCACTTGATGACGAGGGTGCAATCAAAGCGACTAAGTGTCTGCTAGCCGCTCGGGCTGAACGTGAACTGCTGCGTCGCAATGCACGGATGGAGGCAGAACGCTGGGGCTGGCGCGGGGCAACTCAGCAGCTACAGCGGTTTTATGCGGATGTGTTGGCGATGGATATGCCGATGGCAGCGTAAGGGGGAGGTAGAGGGTAGAGGGAATAGGGTAAAGGGTGCAGAAAATTGCTCTGACTCAACCCACTACCCACTACCCAACACCCACTACCTTTTCTTCTCCTAACCAGAACCGATTGCTTGAGTCAGGATTTCTCACAAATAAGGGTGTAGCTAGCATCAAGTAAACCTGTCTTGGATGATTGCTTATGCGCTGGCGTCTGATTTCGTTGGGGTTGTTGGCGACAGGGTTGACTTGGGGGCTGCCCCAGCGGGTTAATTGGCCCCATGCTGTTGCTATTGCACAGGCGTCTGCCCCTGATTCAGTGCCGTCCTCCTTACAGGAAACCGGCGAAACCCAATACTATGGCGCTCAGCTACCGGCGGCGCTGCAAACGTTCCAAACGCTGCTCGATCAGCAGGCTGCCGCGGGTGATCGGTTGGGTCAGGCCAATACGCTGATTTGGCTGGCGAAGATTCATTTAGATCTCGGCCAGTATGAAGCGTCGGGCGAACGGGTTGAGCAGGCCCAGGCGATTTATGAAACACTGCCAGACAGCGAGTTGGGTCAAGCGGCGTCTCTGAGGATATTGGGGCGTATTGCTCTAAACCGTTCTCAGTCAGAGGAGGCGAATACTTATTTAAATCAGGCTCGTGAGATCGAGGCCCCGCTTAGCGACGGGGGCAATGTCGCCGCCCGCAGTGGCTTGGGCGAGACGCTCATTTCTATCGGGACGCTTTATAACAACCAGAGCCAGTATGCAGAGGCGGTTGAACCGTTGCAGCAGGCCCTGGCTATCCATCGAGAGTTGGGCAATCGTGAGCAGGAGGCGCTGGCGCTGACTACCCTGGGCTTGAGTCAACATCGCCTGGGGGAGACTGAAACGGCGCTGGATTTGTTAGCGCAAGCGTTCTCCATCATGGATGCAGACGGGGTCGAAATCCTCAGGGGGGCGACAACTCTCATCCTGGGGTTGGTGCAATATGACCAGGGGGAGGCTGAGGTTGCGATGGCAACCCTCCAACAGGCGTCAACCCAGTTTGAGCAGCTCGGTAACCCCGCCCTGATTGCCACCCATGGAGAAGTCCTGGGGCAGTTTTACGCTGAGACGGGCAATGTAACGGCGGCCCTCGAAGCCTATCAGCAGGCCCTCGACTGGCGTGAGCAACTGGGTCAACCCGACCGGCAAATCAACCTGCTGATCCTGATGGGCGGGGTTTATCAGCAACAGAGTCAACTCGATGAAGCCCGATCCTATTGGGAGCAGGCGCTGGCGTTACAGCAAAGCCTATATCCAGGCACCGACGACGAAGCCACCCTGTTGTATCTAATCGGGTCTACGTATTCTCTGACCGGGCGCGCTGATCAAGCGCTGTCCTATTTTCAGGCCGCACTGGCGATTCGCGAGGCGCTGGGCCAGACCGCTGAAGCCGCCCTGCTCCACAGTACGCTGGGAGCCGCCTATCTAAACTTGGTCCAATATGAGACTGCGATTGAATCCTTTAGGCAGGCGTTAGCCCTACAAACCACCCTGGGCGATGTCGAAGCACAAATTGACCTGCTGGATAGCATTGGCCTCATGCAGCGGCTGCTCAATCAGCCCCAGGCTGCGCTTGTAACCTATCAGCAAGCCGCCGCCCTGGTAGACACTATCGACAATATTTACCTTGAATCCGATGTGCTGAGCAGTCTCGCCCTGGCCTATGAGGATTTGGGACAGTTTCCCCAGGCGTTAGAGTTTTACTTGCAAGCCCTGACCCTGCACAAAGCCTACATGGACGCCATCGTCCTGGAGGAGGCTCCCTATGGCGGCTATTTGCTTTTTCAAGGGGAGGCGGGCCTACGCAACAATATTGCTGGTATCTACCTCAACACCGGAGACTATGAAAAAGCGCTGACGTTTTACACCGCAGCGTTAGAGATCTCTAAAACTATTGGCGACCGCCTGGCCCAGGCAAAGGCCTTAAACAATATCGGCCAGACCTATGACAATTGGGGGCGCTACGACGAAGCCCTCGACTTTTACCAGCAGGCCCTGACGATTGCCCAGGCCCCACCGAGGGATGATGACTCTGTGGTGTCATCTGCCGTGGCAGCCCTGCGCCAGGGGGTAACTGCAACAGACCAAACCCTGAGCCAATATCGGGCATTAGAGGTCACGCTGACCAGTAACGTCGCCTCGGTTTACAACAGTCGAGGGGAGTTTGACCAGGCCTTAACGATTTATGAGGATGTCCTTCAGATTATCCGAGAACTCAACGACAAAAATGGTGAAGGCATTACCCTCAATAACATGAGCACGGTCCATCTAGCCCAGGGAGATTATCCCCAGGCGATTGAGCGCTTAGACCAGGCAGCGATTATTTTTGGTGAGCTGGGTAATCTGGCTGGACAATCCCTGGTCACCGACAACATCGGTATAGCCTACGTCAGCCTGAGTGAATACGACCAGGCACTCACCTATCATCAGCAAGCCTTGGCCATCCGTCAAGAGATTAATGACCGCGAAGGAGAGGCGATCACCTTGACCAACATCGGCTCGCTGTACCTGTCAAAGGGCGACGCCAATGAGGCGCTGGTCTACTTTGAGCAGGCTCTTAAAATACACCAGGACATTGGTGACCGAGATTCAGAAGCCACCACCCTCAACAACTTTGGGGTTGCGTACTCAGACCTGAGTGAATATGCCAAAGCCCTGGACTATCACCAGCAAGCCTATGCAATCCAACAAGAGATCGGCGATCAGGGGGGCAGTGGTCTTAGCCTGATGAACGAGGGCACTGTCTATCAGATTTTAGGCCAATATGATGAAGCAGAAGCCGCTTTTCAGGAGGCGCTGGCTGTCTTTCAAAGAATTGGCGCTAAGGCTGGAGTTGCCACTGCCTTTAACAATTTAGGGGCTCTCTATGACGATCGCGAGGCGTATGAGCAGGCCGCTAATTATTACCAGCAGGCGCTGGATTTACAAAACATCATTGGCGATCGCGCTGGCAAGGCCCTGGCCTTGAATAATCTCGGGGTCACCCTTCGCAACCAGGGCGACAGTACGGCAGCACGACAGTATTTTGATGAGTCTTTGGCTCTTGCTCAAGCCCTAGAGATTCGCTCAGAAGAGGCGGCGGCTTTGAGAAACCTGGGACAGCTTGAGCAAGATCTTGAGAACTATGAGCAGGCCGATGGGGTTTACCAGCAGGCGTTAGTGATCTTTCAAGAGATTGGCGACCGGGCGGGTGCGGCGTTGACCCTGGCTGATTTAGGCAAGCTGCAGCGAGATCGCAACCAGCCGGAAGTTGCGATCGCATTCCTCAAACGCTCCATCAATATCACCGAAGCGATCCGCCAGGAGCTGACCAGTCTCTCCACCGAGCAGCAAAAATCCTATGCCGACACCATTTCTGATGCCTACCGTGACCTCAGCGACTTGCTACTATCTCAGGGACGAGTGATCGAGGCCCAGCAGGTATTAGAGCTGCTCAAGGTTGAAGAACTGCGAGAATATACCCGCAATGCCGAGGTGATCGAAGGAGAGACTGGGGGTGAGGCCGAAATTGCCCTGACCGCGACCGAGCAACAGATTGTTGATCAGTACGGCAGCCTGATCGAATTTGGCCGTCAGATTTATGAATGTCAGCGATCGCAGTGCAGCGACATTGCCGACCTCAGCCAGCAGCAGCGTCAGCTCGTTGCCCAGTATAACGAGCAAGTCAGCACCATTGTTGACCAGATTCGCGAAAACCGCGCCAGCGATGATGCCTTCCGCGATCCGCGCTACCTTAGCCAGAGCGCCCGTGCCATCGTCGATGCCGCGCCTGGCACGGTGCTGATCTATCCCCTGGTGATGGAAGATCGCCTGTGGGTAACGTGGGTCGCCCAGGGCGGCGTGGTCAGCAGCATTGAGGTACCCGTCTCGCAACAGGAACTGGGGGTTAAAGTGATCGAGTTTCGTCAGCTAATCTCCACCCCGCGCTCCAACGTGGCCGAGCTGAAAGCCGTCTCAAAACAGCTCTATGACTGGCTAATGCCCTCCCAACTGAGGGCTGAGCTGGCCGACAATGACATCAATAACCTGGTGTACTCCCTCGATCGCGTCACCCGCTATATCCCGATGGCAGCCCTCTACGATGGCGACAGCTACCTGCTCGAAGACTACGATATCTCCACGGTCCTCTCAGCCCAGCTAACCCAAGTCGATAGAACCCTGCCCCCCGGCTTAGAAGGGGCATCTGTGTTGGCCCTGGGGGTATCTGACTCAGTGAGCGGCTTTTCGCCCCTGCCCAACGTTCCCCAAGAACTAGAGTCCATTGTCAAAGAAGACTCGGGGGATGCCGTCGGGGTTGTGTCTGGCCAGTCTTTCTTAAACAGCGGGTTTAACTTTGATGCTTTGGCTAACAATCTTTTTAATCACCGTATTCTACATTTAGCCACCCACGGCAAGTTTGAATCAGGTGCGCCCAGCGACTCATACCTGCTGCTGGGCGATGAAGGGAAACTGACGCCCAGCGACATTACCACGCTCTATCTGGGCGACACCGATTTGGTGGTTTTATCTGCCTGCGAAACCGCTTTAGGCGGACCTGATGCAGAAGGGGTCGAGATTGCTGGCCTGGGTTATTTTTTCTTAGAAGCCCAGGCCAGCACAGTGTTAGCTTCCCTCTGGCAGGTCAGCGATGCCAGCACTAGCCTACTCATGCAAGACTTTTATGCCAACCTTGCTAACGGGACAGCCGCCGCCCCGGTGACCAAATCCGCCGCCCTGCGTCAGGCCCAACGCTCCCTAATTAACAGTGAATTCTCAGCTGAAGATTTAACGTCTCGAGGCTTCAGTGTGGCCTTTGTGCCCCCTAAACGAGCCGATGGAGATGCCAGCGCAGGGACGTTTAGCCATCCTTTCTACTGGGCACCGTTTATTTTGATTGGGAATGGGAGGTAGAGTTTAGTGGGTGGTGAGTAGTGGGTAGTGGGTAGTGGGTAATGGGTAGAGAGAAAATATTAAATTTGTTTAACCCGCTCAAATTTTCCATTGATGAGTGTTTCTGTGCAATGTTAGACCAGGCGGAGGTCAGGCGATATGCGGCGACATAGGGGGTTTCTGTTGAGGTTTTTGATGGGTCTGTGGGTTGCATTGTTTGTTGCTTTTCTAAGTTTAATCATGTTCGAAGCTCGAGGCGGTGGCATCGATTTTCCCTTCGCGGGGATTTCGATTCACGCTGAGCCCCAGGCAGCTGTTCACCTGCCTAATCGTATCTTTGCCTGTGCAGAAACAGAACAGCAACATCGATGTCAGACAGAGGTTCAAGACCGTCCGCTGGTGGTTGTTTTAGAAAAACTGCCGAACGAGATGCCAGGTAACTGTCAGGCTCAATATGATGGTCAATTTGTTGACTGCCGGGGGACCAGTATCGATTATGCCCCTTGGACTTCAGAATCATTTGAAATTGCCCCCTCTGGGCTGAGCCCTCAACAGCTACGGGCAATCCGTCGCAAGTACTGGGGCGTCAATACGCTGTTGGCCTTGGGGGAGTCAGGCCTGTTTCAAATCAGTCTGTTGCTATCCCTATCGGCCTGTGGGCTTGGCATCTACAGCGTTGCTGGGTTACTTCGGCGGTGGGTGAGTAATAGCATAAAACCCCTGGTCGCCGTTGGCAGTGGCGTTGGCACAGGTTTTATAGTCGGCTGGGTTCTCCTATTAGCACTCCTAGAGTCAGGATTCGTTGATTAAAATTTATCGTATAAAAAGGATAGCCTGTCTTTATTAAGTTGTATCGCTTGGCAAGCCTACGCTTTAATTAATTCAAAGCTAAGTGAGTCAATCACTTCTCCATTCACTTGCAGAAAGATCCGATGTTCCCCAAGAGATAGTCGCCTGGTTGTCATCATACGCATGGGATGTTTCTTTTTGAGGAAGATCACCTCACCTTTTGTCACCTCAAGCTGTTTGAGTTTAAAGACTTTTTGGGTGTTCTTTTTGCCATCACTCGCAAAGCGCATTAGATAATCAACCAACAGCTTTTGAGTCTTATTTGAGCGAATCTTCAACGAAAATTCAAAGGTCTCACCGACCTTGACTTTGGGGGTGGTGGTAGAAAAATTCATGACTGTAATGTCTGGTGTGCCGCCGAATCCCATCAGGGCTAGCGCATTTTGATTGCCCTGCTTAATCAGGGTTCGCAGGGCATGTTTTGTCATAAACTCCATCTCCTGATCTGATTGCTTTTTGCTTGCTGCCCACCTTTGCAACATATTAACAACCAAGTCTGAATCAATCTTGCTAATGTCATTGAGATGATTGGCTACTGAGCGCGTTACATAGCGAGTTTTGTCAGCATACAGCGTCTCCAAGATCGGGAGGGGTTTTTGGTAATCAGTGATCAGCTTTTGCGACCACGGCAGTTTGGGTCTTGTGCCTTCACTAGCCCAACGGCGCACGTGGTAATGATCGTCCCTC
>JBCCRZ010000108.1:0-12511 GCA_039200855.1 Cyanobacteria bacterium P01_D01_bin.44
CCCCGGTGTGGTCAGCGTTGACATGGTGAAGTCAATGGCTAAAGACCCGATTGTGTTTGCCATGGCTAACCCGATTCCAGAGGTCCAGCCCGAACTGGTCAGCGATATCGTCGCCGTGATGGCCACCGGGCGTAGCGACTACCCAAATCAGATCAATAATGTCCTGGCGTTTCCCGGCGTGCTGCGCGGAGCAATCGACTGTCGGGCTGAGGCCATTACCGCCACTATGTTTTTGAATGCGGCCCATGCGATCGCAACCCTCATCCCAGACAGCGAACTGCGACCCGACCACATCGTCCCGTCCGTGTTTGATAAGCGCGTTGCTACCGCCGTCGCCGCCGCTGTACAGCAAGCCGCCCGAGACGCCTGCGTGGCCCGAAATTAGGATGACAGGCCCGGTTGCAACACCTGGGCAGCGGTCAGCTTAAGATCAGGAAACGTGGGAGAATGAATCGTCTCTTGCCCCCGACACTGGCTCACCGCGTAAACGTCCTCTTCCGTTAGGGTGTGAATGCTGAGGGTGGGCTGTTTGGGATATCCGATAAATTGTCGCCCGCCCAGGGCGGCATAATCAGCTATCCAATACTCTTGAATACCCAGGGCAGCGTAGTCTTCGACCTTACGAGCATAATCGTTTGGCCAGTTGGTACTCACCACCTCGGCTACCAGCTTGACTGTCGTCCCCAGCGTAATGATGGGCTCATCCTGCCAAAGCGGCTCTTGAGCCAGACCCGCTCTGTCTAAAACCACAACGTCCGGGCGAAAGGCGGTTGCAGTGCCCAGCGGTTTGATCAGACAGCGGCCAGGCGTAAACCAGGGCAAATTCAATAAGTCGATTTGAACATTGAATTTTCTCAACAGCAAAGCTGCGACCTCTTCATGGGGGCCAGTCGGTTCCATATCAATCAGTTCCCCATCAACGAGTTCGTAGCGGGCATCATCGCCATAGCGAGCAACAAACTCGTCAATGCTCAATAGTTTTGAAGAGACTTGAACCATGAATTTTATTTGCCCAGATTATATTAAGACGACCTGGTCACGCTCCTTATCCGGCAATCCTCCCCATATAGTAGCGGCAGGTAATCTGCTCTGGCGTGCTTTTCATCGCCAGGATGTCTTCATCTCAACCAGAAACCGCTATAAACTAAGACGTTATATAACTCACAGAGAAATCGCCATGCTCGACGAACAGGCCAAAAAAACAATGCTGCGCAAGATTCCCCACGGACTCTATGTATGTGGGGTTAAAGATGGCGAGACCCTAAATGGGTTTACCGCGAGCTGGGTCATGCAGGCTTCGTTTACGCCGCCGTTAGTGATTAATTGTGTAAAAGCTGACTCTAGCTCCCACGCCATGATCAAAGCCAGCGGCGTGTTTGCCCTGAGTGTGCTCGAAGACGGCCAAAAAGAAATGGCGCAAAACTTCTTTAAACCCCTGCGCCGGGCTGGTAATAAGTTTGAAGACATCGAGTTTTACCCCGGCGAAGAAACAGGCTGTCCGATTATCAAAGACACCCTTGGCTATGTTGAATGCCGCGTGGTGGGCAGCGTTGAGAAAGGGGACCACACCGTATTTGTGGGTGAGGTCGTTGGGGCAGGCATCCATCGCGAAGGCAATCCGCTGCTACTCGAGAGCACTGGTTGGAACTATGGTGGATAAAGAACGGTGGCGGGTAAGATTTTTGGGGACTCCCAACCCATGAAAGACTTTCCCAAAGTTGAAGTCACCAGTCGTCAACAGTGGCGCGACTGGCTGACGGAAAACCACGTTCGCACCGAAAGTATCTGGCTAGTTACGCATAAGAAAGCTGCGGGCGCTCGTCACCTGCCCTACAACGACATCGTAGAAGAAGCTTTGTGCTTTGGCTGGGTGGATAGTTTGCCTCGGACGCTGGATGCTGAGCGCACCATGCTGCTGCTGTCACCGCGTAAGCCCAAAAGTGCCTGGTCAAAGCTTAATAAGGACCGAGTCGCAAAAATGTTGGCCGCAGGTTTGATGCATCCTGCTGGGCTAAAAAAGATAGAGCAGGCCAAGCAGAATGGGGCGTGGAGCTTTTTAGATGATGTGGAGGCCCTGATTGTGCCGGGTGATTTGCAGGCGACCCTGGATAGTTATCCCCACGCAGCTGAGCATTTTGAGAATTTTCCTCGGTCTACAAAGCGAGGTATTTTGGAGTGGATCAAAATGGCGAAACGAGAGGCAACTCGGGCAAAGCGGATTGCAGAGACGGCTCGTTTGGCAGAGGAGAATATTCGGGCAAATCAACCGAAAAATAAATGACACGATTTTGGATTTTAGATTGATCTAACCCAGCTTCCTTGATCAATTGCGTAATACATACCTCGGGAAATCCACCAAAATCTAGAATCCAAAACCCAAAATCTAAAGTCCTCTCACTGCCAATCTTTAAACGGATATTTCGCCAGACTGGCGTTGTAATACCTTGGGTCGCCGGTCACTTCCTGACCGATCCACCCAGGTATTTCCACAGTCTGGTTTTCACTATCTAGCTCCACTTCGGCGAGAATGAGCCCCGCATTGTCGCCTTCAAATTCATCGATTTCCCAAACCACCGGTTCGAGGGGGACTCGATAGCGCACTTTCTCAATGAAGGGGCGATCGCAAAGGGTCGCCAAGATAGCCTGGGCGTCTTCTACTGGAATGGGATATTCGAACTCGGGACGCACTAACCCGACCGCCGGACCTTTTAGGGTCAAATAGCCTTGGTTACCTGCGATCCGGACTCGCACGGTGCGTTTGTCCTGGGTGGGGAGATAGCCCTGACAATAGCGCTGTCCGGTGCCCAGACTACGCCAGGCGTCTCCTGTAACTAAAAACTTGCGCTCAATTTCTTGGGGCATGGGGGAGGGTGGTAAACAAAACTTCGGGTCAGATAGGCAAAGGGGAGATGGGGAAGGGGAGACGCGGAGAAAGGGAAACGTAAAGAGGGGGAGCAAATCGTTTATCGATGTAAGAACAGAAAGGCATCAACTTCTTTGGGGGTAGGTTGGGCTGCGATCGCACCCGGTCGTGTCGTCGTCAAGGCCCCGACCGCGCTGGCATAGACCACCAGTGTCCTGGCTAACTCAGCATCACGTAGGCTGTGATGCCCACGAAAATAAAGCTGGGCGAGGAACCCGGCCACAAAGGCATCGCCAGCGCCAGTCGTGTCTTCCACATCGACAGCAAATCCGGGAATGTTGCCAGCATGGCCGGACAGCCAGTAGCGACAGCCCTGGGCTCCGGCAGTGACCAGGACGCCCTCGAGGTTGGGTAGGCGGGTTGCGATCGCGCTGGGGTCGGTGGTCTCAAATAGCCAGTCAGCCTCCTCATCTGAGAGTTTTAGCAAATCCACCCGCTGGAGCAAACGATGAATGTAGCGAGGGGCCTCCGTGGGCTGGGCCCAAAACATCGGACGCCAGTTGACATCCACTAAAACCCGCCCCTGTTGCTGACGCGTTAGGGTAATTGCCTGTTCTACAGCCGCTCGAGCATCTGCATAGGCTAGCGTCAGGGTGCCTAGCACCAAATACCGAGCCTGGGCAAACAGCGCCGGCTCAATTGCAGTCGCCAGCAGATGGGCATCCGCAAAGCGATCGGGCTCACCTTCCGGTGCAAATCCTGCAAAACTCCGTTCACCGTCCTCATCCAGCAAGACATAAACTGAGCGAGTCGGGGCGCTCGAATGCTGCTGCACCCCCATTGCCCCCACCTTCAAATCGAGCAATAACCGCTTTAGGGCATGGCCCCAGCGATCATCCCCCACCGCCCCAACAAACTCAACGGGCACCCCTAGACGCGCCAGCCCACAAGCGACATTTGCCGGAGCACCGCCCGGCAGCGATGTCCACTGACTCACTGACTCCAGGGACGCCTCTGGCTGCGACGCAAAGCAGTCAACTAAAATTTCGCCCAAGCAGACAATGGGACCCCTCACCCTTGAGACTCCTGGTTAGATAGTCTCTAGTTTAAGCGGCGTAGCACATACTCCGAAATTTCTTCGAGGGCCTGCCGATGCTCAGACATCGACAAGCCCGACAGACAGGCAATGGCTCGACGCACATGCTGGGCCGCCAAGTCACGGGCGCGCTCGATACCCCGGCTGCCCTGCACCAGCGCAATCGCTTCTTCAAAATCACCCGGCTGAGAAAACTCTCGCTCAACCAGTGTTTTGAGGTACGGCACCTCTTCCATCGCGTACAGAGCAGGGGCAGTCAGATTACCACTCTTTAGATCAGAGCCAGCTGGTTTACCCAATACATCGGTCGAGCCCGTAAAATCGAGCACATCATCCACAATTTGAAAGGCCAAGCCCAAATCTCGACCGTAGTCATACAGTTGCGCCTGTAGAGCCATCTCAACCCCGCTGAGCACCCCCACCGCCTTTGAGCTATTGGCAATCAAAGAGGCCGTTTTGTAATAGCTTTTTTGCAAGTAGCTCTCGATGGACAGATCAGTACTGAAGTGACTGATGCCCTGGCGAATCTCACCTTCGGCAAAATCCATAATCACCCGAGACAGCAGCTTAACCACGGTCAAGTTATCCAGATTTGCCAAATGCCAAGAGGTTTGGGCAAACAAAAAGTCTCCTGCCAGTACCGCAATCCGGTTGCCAAACCGACTGTGCACCGTCGGCACCCCTCGTCTGACATCCGACTCGTCGACCACATCGTCATGGACCAGACTGGCTGTATGAATCATCTCAGCAATCTCAGCCAGCCGAAAATGTTTGTCAGTAATTTGCCGATCGGGATGCGTTGCCCGAGACAGCAGCAAAACGATAGCGGGCCTGAGCCGCTTACCGCCTGCTCCGAATAAGTGCTCTGCCGCCTTGTACAAGATCGGATGACGAGCACCGACAAGCTCTTTCAGATTTTCCGCCAGCAGGCAAAGATCTGCCTCTACAGGGGAAAACAACGAAGTGGTTGAAGTCATGGATAAGCGACTCGGGCGGTTTGGTTACGAAACTTTAAGTAATCTGTATTCATTCTAAGCCAACCCATCGGATTGATGGAATATGCCGATCTGAAATAACCTTAAGAAAATATAAACTTGTTGCTACAAATCATGCTTTTATCGCCTGTTCAAATCATGGGCATTCCCCAAAAGGATTGATTTATGAGGCCGATCAGCTATTTTTGGGAACGCGATCGCAATCGGTTATCCCCCCTAAAACTCATCAGATATTTTTATGAGACTTTTTCTGGATTGTCCTTCTAAATAACAAATTCTTATGTTATTATGAAACAAGAAATCTAAGAAAACTGAATACAAGTATCCAACCTGTTCCGACTTAAGGGCAGCGCGGGCTTTGTGTTTTGATATTGCAGATTGCTTCGGCTATCGACAACGCAGTAAGTTCCTGAAGGGCTTACCAGCTACAGCACTCTTGTGTGGGCAAGAAAGCGGAGTCTGATGCTCGAAATGCGCTATTCGTACTGACCGTCCAAGCGCGGGTCAGGGAGTTGTTTCGTTTTAGCATCACGTTCCGTCAAAAGCTTACACAGCTGCTTTTACAGAGAGCCAAAGCAGCTGTCCCATTGATTAACTTCATCCAGGCACATGAGCAGCTAGTCTATCTTGATGTCGCTGCTGGTCGCCGACTGTCCACACCGTTTCGCTCACGGTGTAACGTTGTGCTTTTTGCACACCATCCGACGCCGTACCTTTGGCGCAACACCCGATATCGTGCCCTTGGCATACTTCTCTGACTCACCTTTCTCACACAACCGGCCACGCCCATGACTGAATCGCTTCTACCCGTAATCATCCCCATCCTCGCCGTCGGCTACCTGATGCTCATTTACATTGTTCTGACAATAGCGAGTCGAGCATTCACAAGTCGTGAAGACATCAAAAACTAAGCTGTGTTCAATCTAATTGACATTTAACGTTTGGCACTCTCGGTTTTCTGCATGCTGAGGCGGCTTAGCGTTAGCTTACTAACCGAATCTCTGCTGTTTGACTTGGCTCTAGTGGTGCCAAGCTAACCCGTTTGACTGGGGGGCGATACCCTAAGCACTGGGTTGAGGTTTGGGCAAATTGCTCAGGGTCACCGCTGACGTAAAACTCTATGCTGTAAATTTGTTTGCCGTTGCGCAGCCCAAGCAGATCTAGCTCTCGACCCATGGCCCGCACCAAGGACTTGGCCGGATCAATCAGCTTGATATGACCTGGCAAGAGTTGTCGCAAAACGGGCTCTAAATGCGGGTAGTGAGTACAGCCGTAGATCAATGTATCAATGTTGGCCTTCAGCAAAGGCTCTAAATACCTTTGGGCCACCGAGCGAGTATAGGGGTCGTAAATGCGGTTTTGCTCAATCAAGGGCACAAACTCAGGACAGCCCACCTGCCATACTTGCACATCAGAGTTGATCTCTAGAATGGCCTGCCGATAGGCACCACTCTCGGCAGTTGCCTGGGTTGAGATTACCCCAATGCATTGCCCTGTCTTCACCGCAGCCCGTACGCCGGGTAAGATTACGCCTAAAATCGGGACATCAAACTCAGACTGCACTCGCTCCAACGCCAGGGCAGAGCTAGTATTACAGGCCATAACAACCATTTTGACGCCCTGACTCAGCATCCAACCAATGATTTCACGGACGTAGCGCAAAATCTCTGCTGGGCTGCGTTCACCATAGGGCAATCGAGCGGTGTCGCCAAAATAAAGAACAGACTCATAGGGAAGTCGCCGGACAATTTCGCGTAAAACGGTCAGTCCCCCCACCCCGCTGTCAAACACGCCAATTTTGCCAACCGAGTGATTTGAGCGACTGAGACGCAATGCGTTACCCATGAGTATTTGTGCTTAAGAACCAAATTTTATATTCTAAGAGTTTAGTCGGATTTGCAAAAAAATCACTCCCTTTTCCGAACTTTTTGTGCAAAATTCCTAGACTTGGCTGAAAGAAGTGGGCAAGCCCCTGGATAAAAGGTCCATCATCCTGGGTATAGGACAAAAATTGATGGGCGTTCCTTTAACTTGCCCATCCTAATCCGCCCCGCTGCACTTAAGACGCTTCTACAGATTCTACGGCACCCACAGTTTCTGCAATCTCTGGTGTACCTGCATCGCTATCGTCTGATTTGTCAAACACCAGCCGCAGCATCGGTGGGGCTATAAAGGTCGTAAAAATCACCATCACAATGATGGCGGCATCCAGCGACTCTGAAAGCACACCGCTAGCAGCCCCCACCCCAGCAAATACCAGACCCACTTCGCCCCGAGGGATCATGCCCACACCAATGGCCCAGCGGTTGATGCCGGGCTGACCAAACACGGCAAAGCCGGTGATCAACTTACCGATAATCGCCACCACCACTAAAAACGAGGCGATGATCAACCCTTCGCGATTAGCAGGCTCTAACGGGTTGAGAACACTAATATCAGTATGCGCCCCCACGGTCACAAAAAAGACGGGCACCAGCATGTCAGCTACCGGGCTGATTTGCTCTTCTAACTCTTTGCGCTTAGACGTTTCTGCTAAAATCAGACCAGCTGCAAAGGCTCCCAAAATCGCCTCCAGCTGGATCGCCGCCGCGATGTAAGACAGCGCAAATGCAAACACCAGAGAGCTAATCAAGACCTGCCCCCGTGTTTGGAGCTGATCGACGAGGCTGACAAAAATGGGGCTAAGTAACCGACCGACCAAAATAGAGCCAACCAAAAACACCGCCGCCCCAACAATCAAATAGATAACGTTGGTAATTTCAATCTCGCCGGTTTTGGCCAGGCTCGCAACCACCGCCAGCACGATGATCCCCAGCACATCGTCTAAGACCGCCGCCCCAATAATAATCTGCCCTTCCTTAGAGCTAAGCCTCTGAAGCTCTGCCAGCACTTTGGCCGTAATCCCAATGCTCGTGGCCGTCAGAGCAGCGCCAGCAAACACAGCGGGGACAGTCCCCACGTTAAAAAAGGCAATTAAGCCAGCTGTGCCTGCCGCAAAGGGCACCACCACCCCAATCACGGCTACAACCGCTGCCTGGGGCCCCACGCGGATCAGCTCTTTGAGGTCAGACTCCAGGCCAATTTCAAACAGCAGAATCACCACTCCAATTTCAGCTAGAACAGAGATCACCTCACTCTGACTTTTGAAAACCGCTGCCATTGCTGCTGGCTCTAGACCCGCCGTCATCTGCATAAAATTCATCAGCAATGACTGAGGCACCTCTCCCCCTTCTGGGAAAACAATTAGGTGTAGGGCAGACACCCCCACCAGCACCCCACCCACCAGCTCACCTAAAACCGGGGGCAGATTGACCCTGGCACACAGCTCACCTCCAAGCTTGGCAGCTAGGTAAACCACGATTAGGCTCAGTAAGACACCGGCTAGGATCAGCGGACCCAGCTCTGCCTCATTCACCTCAGCCAACATGGGGACGAACGGCATAGATGGCTGGAAAGCAATCAAACCAGGGGCTAGACTCATTATTTGGCCTGAAAAAACTTACTGTTGTCTACTGTACATGAGTTGGCACGATGTCGCCCGTCCATCTGTTGACAGAATCTATAGAGTTTTTAGGCTATGTGAGCATACTGGGATAGACCCAGCCCCGACTTACGAAAAATGCTAGACAAAAACGCAGTGATTGAGAGAGGGCATCTGCTGTCGTACCTGGGCTAACCGGGACGGATTGATCTCAGCAATGGCCATGCCGATATCTTGACCGGCATTGGCTAGGATGATACCCCACGGGTCAACAATCATGGCATGGCCGTGAGATTGTCGCAGGCTATTATGAAAGCCGGTCTGGGCAGGGGCTAAAACATAGCAGGTGTTTTCGATGGCCCGAGCCTGCAAAAGAATTTGCCAATGATCCTTGCCAGTGTAAGCGGTAAACGCAGCGGGGACCATCAGCACCTCTGCCCCTTGTTTAGAAAGCTGGCGATACAGCTCTGGAAACCGCACGTCATAACAAACCGAGATGCCGATATTGCCCAGATGTGGGGTCGGAACAACCTCAGGCAAATGCTTACCAGAGAGCACCGTTTGCGACTCTTGATAGGTATTGCCATCGGGCAAGTTGACGTCAAATAAATGGACTTTGCGATAGCGCAGCAGTACCTCACCATCTGGGGCAACCAGAAGCGCGGTGTTGTAAACTTTGCCTGCTTCTGGGGTGGGGACCGGGTAACCTCCCCCCAATAAAGTCACCTGATAACGCTGCGCCATGGTTTTGAGAAACTTTTCGCTGGCAACGGCAATGTCTTTTACCTGGGCCATTTTGGCATTCTCATCCCCGAGAAAGGCAAAATTCTCAGGCAGGGTGACTAGCTCTACCCCCCGGCGGACAGCCAAGTCGATCAGCTCTTCGGCTTGCGTCAGGTTTTTTTGCAAGTCAGGCACGCTGGTCATCTGCAAAGCAGCAGCCAGATAAGATTTCATACGCTCAACAAAATCCTTCAAGCGGTTGGATTTTTCATTGTAATCCGGCGCAATGACAGATTGGAAGATTGAGCTGAGGGTATTGGGTAATCGGGGCTAGATGTTATAAATAGTCAACCCTAAACCCTGGACTAAACAGCTAGCATCGCAATTTGCCAGACCTGATAACCCAGACGGCTTAGGTGAATGCCGTCGGTGGTGAGTTCGTAGCGCAAGTTCCCAACCTCATCGGTGAAGCTGGGGTGCAGATCGAGATACACTACCCCTTCGGCCTGGGCCGACTGGGCGATTTGAGTATTCAAGGCTCGAATGCGATCGCTAGGAATGCTCTCTAATCGGGTGGGCAAAATTGAATGCACGATCACTCGTGCCTCAGGGTGTTTTTGGCGCAGCTGCTGCATAATGCTGTTCAGATTGGTCAGCACTTCTGCATTACTGGCTCCATTCTTGAGGTCATTTACCCCGGCCATGACATGAATGACATCCGGGCGGGTTTGCTCAAAGCTCGAGAGTCGATTTAAAACGCCTTGAGTGGTGTCGCCAGAAATCCCTTGGTTGAGCCAAAAACGATCCTGGGGGAGCAGCTCAGGCGGTAGCCACAGACTCAGGGAATCACCGACAACTACCGTGAGGCGATTGTTGCCCTGGCCATTTGCGATCGCACCCGCCTCCCGAGCCAGCAAAGATTTCCATTGATCATAGGTGGGTTGAGCTACCGCATTAGACCATTGCGACTGAAAACTTTCTGGGGCTAGTCGGGTATAAAGGCTCCCGGACTGCAGCGCCATTTGTCGCTGCTGATAAAGCTGCGGCCCTGAGCCAGGTCGAGGGCCTTGGGGCATCGTCACCCGCTGCATGGCCAGCGATAGCGCCTGGGGTGTGGTGGCGTAGCTCAAAATCTGGTTTGCCGTCAGACTTGAAGAAGGCACCGGAGCTTTCGCAACGTTGTCCGGGCTGGGCGCTGAGGCACTGGGTGCTGAATCAGCAAAATCAAACTGGGGTGTTGTTGAGCTTTGATTCAAACCTCTGAAATCAAACTGCGGTGCCGTGGTGCGCTGATTCAGAGCAGTGAAATCAAACTGTGGTGTTGTTGAGCCTTGGGAGGTTGGTTCAACCTTAGCCCCTGCAGTAGGAGACGCACTTAGGCTAGACTCGCCTGGGGTTGTAGCCTTTGCAACTGTTTGGGAAGCATCCAGCGAGGCCGCTTTGGCCCGCTGCAAACGCATCAGCTGCTTTCGAGCCTGAAAGGCACGGCTAAATTCTGGAAAAGCAATACCCGCCGCATCCGCGATCTGTGGCTGGGCTGCACTATCCGTTAACACCCGCTGGGGAGATGTCTCCGCTGACGTATTGTCCAGATCAAGCTCCCAAGGCTGGAGCGGTTCATAGGTCAGTAGCTGAGACATCAACATCAACAAGTCTGACATGCTTCGTTTTCCTTACATACACCTATTTACCTATGACGAAGCTCGATCGGGTGAGTCAGGAAAAATGCGACTTTAATTTTTGTATGCCCCACGGGTGCCTTGAGCCCGCCAAGTCGATGCTTTCGAGTCGAGCGGGTTCTGTGTGGATCCCTGCTTGACATATTTGACTTTGTTTAGCGACAATAAGGGTCTGTGCAAAAAAACTGTTCGGATCAGGTCTAAAGCTGTGAGGCGGCTACCTGTACGGCAAGGGAGAAATCAATACATGGCCTACGCAATTATTGAAGCAGGCGGCACTCAGCTGCGGGTAGAGCCCGGTCGATTCTACGATATCAATCGCTTACCGGTTGAGCCAGACGAAAAAATCACGATTGATAAGGTCCTGCTCGTCGAGAACGACGGCGATGTTTCTATCGGCCAACCCATGGTTGAGGGAGCTAGCGTCAGCGGCACCATCGTCAGCCACCTACGCGGCAAAAAAGTCATCGTTTACAAAATGCAGCCCAAGAAAAAGACCCGTAAGAAGCGTGGTCACCGTCAAGAGCTTACTCGCTTAATGATTGACTCCATCACTGTTGGCGGCAAAACAATTGATAGTGAGGGGGCTACCGCTAAGCCTAGCAAGGCAGAGGATCAGCCCAGCAAAGTAGCAGAGAGCGAAGAAGAATAGGTTTAAGAAGGTTAGAGGATAAAAGGGATAAAGGTTAAAGATTAAAAAATGAGCAAGTGAATCTTACTCAGGTCAAATTTTTAACTTTCAACTGGCTTACACTATTGGTTAGAAAAGAAGGCTAAGACTCATGGCTCACAAGAAGGGAACAGGTAGTACACGGAACGGTCGCGACTCAAACTCTAAACGCCTTGGCGTTAAAAAGTATGGGGGGCAGATGGTTCGAGCTGGTAACATCATCATTCGTCAGCGCGGCACCAAGTATCATCCCGGCAATAATGTCGGGCGCGGCGGCGACGACACCCTCTTTGCCCTTGTCGAAGGCGTTGTCACCTTTGAGCGTAAAGGCAAGAGTGGTAAGAAAGTCAGCGTCTATCCAGCTGCTTCTTAGGCATTTTCTGCAATCATTCCATTCAGTTAAAGCCCGCTATCTCTCTTGAGGGAGCGGGCTTTATGGTGGCTGAGGCTATTTTCTATTAGACTCACAAACCGTTAAATCCTTAATCGAGATAGCCCATCAGCTCGGCAGGGTTATCAATATCATTGGACGCAACCGGACGATTGCCAGGTAAAAGATCGACATGGGAGAAATCGATCGAATTGGCTGCCACCGGACGGTGACCAGGCAGCGAATCGGTGGTCACGATGGCAAAGGTATCGGCCATCACTGGACGATTGCCAGCGCTGTTGAGCGTATCGACCACTTCAAAGTCGTTCAGCTCAATCGGGCGATGATTGGGCAGTGAATCGGTCTCAACCACGCGGGTGTGATCTTCTAGCACAATGATGTCTTGCTTTTTAGCTTTAACCAACCCACCTGATTTCGTTTGGGATGCGGTGGGCTTACGGCGTGTTGCCCTGCCATTACTGCCATTAGGTGGTTTAGTCGAAGAATCTGTATTTTTATTTTCAGTCGTGTCGCTGCTCATAACCTTAAACCCGTCTACTGTTTTCGGCCTTTCAAACCGCTGACCAAACGTATCGCTCTTAGCGCACGGCCTTCAAAGTGCACTGTACTATCG
>JBCCRZ010000109.1:0-12490 GCA_039200855.1 Cyanobacteria bacterium P01_D01_bin.44
CGACATCTTTGGCCGGAACCTGTGGGACTTCATCGAGGCCCCCACGCCAGCCTCCGGTGAGAAACCCCAGTGGCGCACGGTCACTCAATACCAGATGCGCCCCCGCGTTCTCTGGCAGCGCTGGCAAGACCCCGACACCCTGATCGGCGTCCGCTTCGAGAGTCAAACGCTTTACGGGCTGATCGACATCGATGTTGAGAGTCCTTACTGCAACGTTGAGGCGATCGCCCAAATCCGCGCCGCCCTCGAAACCATCGGCATCACCCGCACCCTGCTGCTGCGCTCCAGCCACAGCAACGGCCTGCACCTCTACCTGCCGCTGCCGGAGCCCGTCAAAACGTTTGATTTAGCCGTCGCTCTTGAAGCGTGCTTGACCACCCAGGACTTCGCGATCGCCAACGGCACCCTGGAGATCTTCCCCAATCCCAAGCCTTATGGGGTTGAGAAGATCATCCACTACAACGGCCACCGGCTCCCCCTGCAACCCGGCACCGGTTCCTGCTTGCTCGATGATGACCTGAATCCGATCAGCGACAAGCTCGATCGCTTCTTCTGGCTCTGGGATGGTGCGGCCAGCCATCAGGATATGGACGAGCTGCGCCACGCCCTAAAAATCGGACGCGACAACCGGCGTAAGAAGCCCAGGCGCTCTCCCTATCCCGACAGCAGCACCGTTGCCCTGTGGCGACAAGACCTGGAGATGGAACTAGAAACCGGCTGGAGCGGTCACGGCCAGACCAACCACCTGCTCAAAACCATCGCCTGCTATGGTCGCGTCTTCCTGGGGCTATCTGGCGACGAGTTGATCACCCATACCCTAAAAACCGCTCCTCAACTCCCCGGCTACCAGCAATACTGCCGCCACCAGCATGAAATCGAGCGCAAGGCTAAAGCCTGGTGCAAAGCCGTTGAAGGCTACTACTGGCCCTTGGGCGACGACCCCATACGGGATACCAGCACTGAGCTACCGCCCCAGCCCAGCGTGAACCAGCAGCGAGCCGAGGATGCCCGCGATCGCATTGCCCAAGCCGTTGACACCCTGAAGCAGCTCGGCACCCTGCCCCACAAGATTCGCGACCTAGTGCAACAGCTCACTGAAACCGCCCACTGTAGCCTCAAGACCCTCTACAAGTATTTGAACCTATGGCACCCCGACCACACTCAAACTTCTGAAGAAACGGGTGTAACAGCCCATCCAGAGAGCGATCGAACCCTTTTTGAAGTCCTCCAACCGCCTGTATCAGCACCACTGGCCTTAGTGCCTGATCCGCCCAAACCCTTACCAGAGGGACTGTTACACACCAAAGAGAGATTTATGAAGTGTGTAGCTGTTTTTCCTCAGATTCAAAAAAATCCTCCGAAGAGGGGGGTGCGGGGGGAGGAAAAGCGTTTTCCTCAGCCTGCTAACCCTGATGGGTTGAGTCATGATCAGCACTACCGGCCACTGCCGCCTCCGTCATCCAAAGCATCTTTAGAGGAGTGGGAGCGCTATCGCAATCAAGAGTCCCTGCGCCGGTGCCTCTTCCGCTTAAGGTGGGGACACCCGCAGCTGGCCCAATTCATTGCCGAGCAGTTTGAAGGCAGACGATTCTCCCAGCTCCTGCCGGATGAGGTGACATTGCTGGTCTATCGAATGCAGATCCGGTTGATGGAGGGGCTATCAGAGTAATGATGATGATATGCGCAGCTGCACTATTTTCCATGATCAGCTTTCAACGCTTGGTGGCGGAGCTGTGGTGGTAGCTGGGGTCTATCCTCGCTTTTGCTCGCTACGACCCTCAGCTCCCTTGATTGAGAGTGTTTGCCCGCCGCGCAACTATTCCACGTCAGCATCAGGGGTAGAACCTTTGATTTTTGACCAAAGAATTTTCTGAGCGCTATCTGCTTCAAAATTGAGGCTAATCCTGGTCCAAAGCGTCGATCAAGCCAATTTTGCTAGACAAGGTCAGCTAATGATTGGGGCGTTTTGGGGTATTCCTTCAATAGCAGTTGTGCAGAGAGGATTTCCAGGACCAATAAGGCTTAAATGAACGTGACGACCTGAAAGAATCGACTAAATTGAAGCCCAAAACATTCGATGTATAAGCTTTTCAGGAGATGTGGCCCATTTTTACACGAATCGGTGCCATACCCGCATTACTACTCAAACCCTTTATTTGACTTATGAAGAAATTACGGCATGTTGAATAAGTTCAAATATTTGTCGCCAAATAAATCCTGTTATCACATAAGGAGCAAACTTTAACAGTGGAAAATCAAATCGATCTAAATAATCTGAAAACAAAGGCTTCAAAAAAGGATGCACACAAAAAGTAAGACTATATGAGGCAACAAGTGCATTAAAGAATGGAATTTCAACACCTATATTAAATGGATTGAAATACATTCCAATTTGTATGGATAAAACCATGAAAATCTGTTCAAAAATAAAATTCCTACAATCCAGTCTTTCATTTACATCCCAGGATAGTCTCTGTCCTAGTAAAGTCGACCATGTTTGAGGACCACAAATGCCGTCAGGTTCTATATAGTAACGCTTCTGAAACTTCTTTAATGCACGCTCAGTTGTCGTATCAAAGCATCCATTTATTTTCACCTGAAATCTTTCTTTTTGAAGCAACTTTTGTAACTTGCAAATGTATCTTTCATTTTCACTAGATGGCTTCTCCTTTAGCGATAATGTTGGATAAAGTAAGCTTGACCATGTCAAAGAGCCAACCCAACCATCAACTTGTAAACCTTTTCTGTATTGAAACTCTTGTACAGCAATCTTAGTGCTTTCATCAAAATCGCCACTTTTTCTCATAAGCAATTTATTTTTTTGAAGAATGCTTTGAAGCATATCAATTGACGCCTGAAAGGAATCTTTATCATGGCCAAGATATAGCGTTGGAAGAGCTGCTAAGTCCGGCATCTGTGTTGTTTTTACAGGCTTATAAGGCTGCAATTTATAGCGAAATATCTCCTTTATATTTCTTACAAATTGAAAGAACACAATCAGCACCTCAAACAATTACAGCTGCATAATCAGATATTTTCGGATTGTATTATCAATATTCAGTCGCAAATGATAATTTAGCTTTGAAATTTAGATAGATAAAGTTTTCAGGACAAGAAATCCAAAAAACTTACTTCATGCATCTCACGTCAGAGACTCTGCATAGTAAAAAGCTTTCAATAGCTATTTCATCAAGTTATGCAACTAACTTAAATACATGGTAAATCCTATGCAAGGATATATCTGTGACATTTTTGTCACTGTGACAAGGAGGCGTGTATGCAGAAGTCGCTTGATGAGCGTGGCCCTTTCGGTCAATTTCTATATCTCCAGCTCAAAAATCATCGTCAGCGATCAGCACAATGGTTAGCGGATGAACTAGAAAAATTAGGTTCTCCGCTGGATAGCTCTTTAATTCGTCATTGGATGAGCGGCAGCCGAGTTCCACAGGAAGGGAATGAAGTCATCTTGAAAATTGCTCAGGTGCTTAATTTCTCTGAAGCAGAAATGAGACGGATTCACAAAGCAGCGCTCGAATGGAACAAGCAAGAAAAGAAAGCACGACTACGCAAAACGTCTAAAGCAAAATTCAGCGATTCGACCAATCTATTAACAATACCCGTTGCGCCTTTAGTCACTGGCGATAAGAAGGTTTTATTCGATGGACGAAAATCGCTTAGTGACGGCCAAAACAGCATTGGTATTGAAGGGGCACGGTTTATTTTAGAAACTGCGATTTGCTTGCTTGAGAACTTGCCGAATCCTCAAAAACTAAATGATGAAGTGCTTTTGATGATCCAAGGTCGAATAGCAACCTTTGAAACCTTTGCAGAAGATTTACAGCCAAGATGGTATGAAGCTGTTAAATCTGCCTTACAAAAAGGATGGAGGGTCATTCATGTAGTCAGGATTGATGACGACCTAGAGCGCATTAAAAAAATGGTCCGAGGAATTCTTTTAATGGTAGGTCAAGTAGGAGAATATAGACCTTATGCCTTTAAACAAAAATACGT
This sequence comes from Cyanobacteria bacterium P01_D01_bin.44, assembly GCA_039200855.1. GTDB lineage: Bacteria > Cyanobacteriota > Cyanobacteriia > Phormidesmidales > Phormidesmidaceae > SIO4C1. The sequence goes on from JBCCRZ010000109.1 coordinate 4,012, forward strand.
TTTGCCTGTTGCCGAAAGCTTCTTACTTGTTCCTAGTATTGATGAAGGAATGATCTTCTATGCGGGAGGGCAAGCAAGATATGCAGATTCTGCAATTTATTTTAGAGATAAGACTCAAATACACATCTTGAAAAAACATTTCAAGCAACTCCAGCAGGTAATGAATCCAATTTTCTGTATTTGGAAGCGTTATATTGACGTAATTTCTCGTTTAGAGAGAGCGGATGGAGTTCCAGGAGAGCGTATTGTTATATTGAAGAGGCTGTCAGAAATACAACGGCCAAATACTTTGTACAATACTGATTGCAGTTGGGCAAAATCATATCAAACAGCCCATAATTTGGAATTTGAAGAATTGTGCAAAGGTTTAGAATTTAGACAATCGCGACAGAAAAACTTGAAAAAACACTCTTTAAATCATAGCTGTAAATATATTTTTACAAGAAAATGTATAGAGAGGTACGTTCATGATGGTTATGAATCTTCGATAGCAGGATATGTAGCTTCAATTAGCGAAAGAATAGCACAACTAAAGATGTATCAAGAATTTCTGAAACATCCTTCTTATGAAATGGCATTGTCTGAAGAAGCTATTTCTCAGGCCCCAGGTATCTTGGATGAGTTGATCGCTCCCGCTGAAATATCTGAAATAATACCTAATTTTTGCGAAGTTCTGGAGAACTATTTGGTTCTTATGCAAATCCAAATTAATAGAGAATCGGCTCAGCATATTGAGTCAAAATGGATTGTCATTGAAGAACCAATTATTGTCAACGCATTTTATCAATACTTGCTAGATATCTGGGAAACAAAAATTCCAAAATCAAGAAAAGACAAATTTCATATCTCCAATTGGCTTAAAAATCAGAAGAAAATACTACAAAAATAAAATATTTTTTCTAATGTATGGAGTTTTCAGTTAGTCGATGGCTGTCAGTGGACTATCAGCATATTTAACAGCCTGCTGGTAAAAGTCCTCATAATCAATACCGAGATCGGTGCCACTTTTGGACATATTCAGCAGATACTTGTTTCCTAGATATTGCGGCTGCAGCTTTCTCCGAGGAATATCACAGCTCCAATTCATAAATTTCCGCTATTTGGGTTTTGAGTAGTAATAGAACAGAAATGCACGCTAAGGCTGAAACCATTGGTGTGCAAAGACTTCAATATCCGCACCTTTAAACCAGCTCAGTCTAAATGAGACGTATCAGTTGAACATTTGTCTGACTGGTACAGAAAAACGGAACGGGATATCAAGGACCAGCGGGGGAATACGTGCAGAAACCTACGGTTTTGATCTGTCAAGAAACTTAGATAGGTGGTCGGGTAGCAGGATCATATTGCTATGACCCGCCCCCTCAGAACCGAGCGTGTGCCTTACAACGCACTCGGCTCAAGCAAATCACGAACCATGGACGGTTCCAGAATGAACTTGATGATGGCAGTACAAGTGCAGCAGTTGCAAATTGCCATAGCTATCATTCCCACCCTCGGCCTTTGGCTGCTTGTGGTGGAGCTGTAAAACCTCTTCATTGAGAAGCGTTTCTCCACACACAGGGCAAACATATCCCTGCTTTTGGGCTATCTTTTGTCGACTGGGGATGAGCTTGGTTTTGGCTTTCGCCTGTGCTCGCTGCCGCCAGTAATCCCTCAGATTTGGGTCATCGGGAGAAGCATAACCTTTGACCAGAGTATGTCTTTGAATCGGGAACCAGCGGTATTTCAATAGATAGGCCCTAGTTGGTTTGCTGCCAAACACCCAACGGTCTAACGGTCTATCGAAATTGAGTCGGCCCCAATACTTACCCACCCGCCAGTGGTCAGATTTATTGGGATGAGTGCGTTTAACCCACCGTTGGGCTCGCCTAGCTAACACTTTAGGGCCTGGTACTCAATCTCAGAGCCCAGTTAGAGAGGAGCCGTATGAGGTCGAAAGTCTCATGTACGGTTTTGAAGCCGAGTCTGGGGGGCGACTCCCAGGCTTAGGTTAACCATACCCGCAATTGAGATGGTGGGGCTAAACGGCAACATCTCAACAAAGATATCCCAATAAAGTCAGAAGTGAATTAAGTGCCGCTGCTTTAAAATCTGGTTGCTGCCGACTCGTACGGGATGTTGTCGAACTAAAAAAAATGATAAAGACCCGGAATAATCACAGTGCGGTGTGTACCTTATATATGTGTATCGACTCTCTGCAAACCGCATGACAAATGATGAGTCCCACAAGTCAGATCGCTCCGTGCGGGTGGGTAGCAGCGTCACTGGCAGTGCCATCGTCACCGGTGATCGCAATACCGTCTCCGTCCAGTTTCAGCCGGCTGCGCTGCCGGAGCCTGAAACAGTCGATATTCAAGCCGAACTGCAGGCCTTACAAACGATCTTGGCGAGTTTCAATGACCCCATCGCCACCGGGGTGGCCCAAAAGCTGGAGCAAGAAGCCACTAAGCCCGAGCCCAATAAGGACGTCGTGGCCGCCACGCTGGAGACGGGGTTGACCTATGCCCAAACCCTGTCGGGCTTTGCCGACGCCATTGATCGACTGCGGCCCCATGTGGAAGCGGCCGCGGGATGGTTGGGGAAACATGGCTATAAGCTCTTGCCCCTAGTGGGCTTGGTTCTATAGAGTGAGCTGAGCTGAGTTGCCCATGTCTGAGACCCAAGCGAATCGCAGTATTCGCATTGAAGAAAGTGCCGTCGGTAGCGTAATTGTTTCTGGCGATGGCAATACCATCTACGTCATTCAACAGACGTTGAAACAGCGACGGGAAAAGACGTCGCAGGAATCAACGACGATCGCTCCTAATCCCTATAAGGGGCTAGCAGCATTTCAGGAGAGCGACGTTGATCGCTACTTTGGCCGAGAAGACCAGGTGAAGCGACTATGGCAGCGATTTCGAGTGCTTTATGAACAATTCGATGGGCCTCGGGTTTTGCCGCTTTTGGGGGCATCAGGTTGTGGCAAGTCATCGTTAGCACGGGCTGGACTGATTCCGGAACTGGCACGGCACCCCTTGCTCGGGAAAGCCAGTCTGCGTGTCGCGGTCTTGATGCCGGGGGACCGACCCCTGGAAGCTTTGGCTGGTGTGCTGGCCAAAGCTTCTACCGATGATCCGTTACCTGTGGAAAAAGCTAAAGAATTTGAGCGGGTCCTCAATCAAAAGAATGAAGCAGGCGAATACGACGGTTTGCGACGTATAAGCTCGATGCTGCCTGGTATCCGAGAAATGCCGCTGTTGATTCTCGTCGATCAGTTCGAGGAGGTCTATTCCCTCTGTGAAAATGCCGTACAGAGGCAGACATTTATTGACAATCTGCTTCACGCCTCCAGTACGCCTACAAGAGAAGTCTCAGTTGTAATGACGTTACGTAGCGATTTCTTGGGAGAAACCCAGCGCCACCCCCTGCTCAACCAGATCATTGGCTCCGACCAGAGCCTGATTGTACCGACGATGACACCTGAAGAATTACGCCAGGCCATCGCCATCCCTGCTCAAAAAGCAGAGCAACCACTAGATGACGCCATGGTTGATTTATTGATTAAGGATGTTGCTGGTCATGCCGGCGCACTACCGTTATTGCAATTTACGTTGTTCCGGATTTGGGAAGGTTTAGCCGCCGGCCAAAAGCCGATCTCGACCTATCGCGAGATTGGTGGTGTAGGAGGGGCTCTGGCGCAAAAAGCACAGGAAATCTATAACGGTTTTGACCCAACTCAACAGACTATTACCCGTCGCCTATTTCGCAGTCTTGTTCATTTTCAAGAAGATAGCCAATATGTGCGTAGTCGGTTGTCAGAAAGCAGGCTGTTCTCTAGGAAAGACGATCCCTTGATAGTCCAAAGGGTGATCAATCGCTTCTCCCAAGCCGATGTGAGATTGCTGACTCGCGCTGGTCATGGCCAAGAGCAAACCATTGAAGTCACCCATGAAGCATTGTTTGAACATTGGCCAGCCTTAACAGCTTGGCTCAAGGATGGGAAACTCCTAATCCAGGAGAAACAACGCCTTGAATATGCCGCCTCCGAATGGAAAAGTAGCGGTGAGGCACAGGAATATTTGCTGATTGGTAAGCGCTTAGAAGGGGCACAGCATTTTATTCGCCAGCATCAAGAAGAATTTTCGTTATCGGCTGTAGCCAGTGACTATGTGACATCATCACTATATCGGCGCAATCAAGAACGGCAACGAACTTCAAGGATATACAGTGCTTCAGCAGTGGCTTTTATAAGCGTTGCGGCACTCTCCTTTTGGTTTATTGATAATGCCAGGCGGCAGTCGCAATATGCATCCCAAAAAGCAATCATTTTAAATTCTACAATCGACACCCCATATCAAGAAGAGTATCTGGAAACGGCGTCTAGCACTCTTCAAGAAGCGAATAAGCTGGCAAATCAGGGGGATATTCTAAGCCGTGAATCCTTAGACGAGGTGATTAGGTATTACCGAAAAGTTATTCTGTTCACGACCAACAGTGAAACGCTAAAAGCTTCGTCCAATATTGATTGCCAGGCTGCCAATACGTCTGTTGCAGAACTTTATTGCCAAGCCGTTTATGGTTTGATCAGCACTCTAGAGAAGTCCCATTTCCAAACATTGTCGCAGCAGATCCAAGATAACCAGATTGGAGAGTTCAAACCTGGAGACCGATCTGAGTTTGAAGCCCTCTTCTCTGGGGGAGCCTTACAGACCACCTACTCCTTACTGTGGAGAGGAATGGGCATCAAGGCCGATGTTGATGATGGAGGCACCATATCGAGGCTAGAAGCGGAAAGAATACCTTGCCAGTTTCTGAGAAATTTAGAACAAGTCTGGATTGATCAGACTGATAATAAATGTGGTTGGTATGATCGGAGCAAAAACAGATTATTTACTGATCCTGATTGTGACAAATTAACTAACTACACTTTAACAACTCGTGTCGTAGAAGATATTGCTAATAGCGATCATTTGGTTGGTCGCTTACAAGCCTGTCAGTTAATTCCGGAGAACGTAATCGATAGATGAAATCTAAACTCAGAATTTTTATCCTATTTGTCCTTTCCAGCCTAATATGCGTTCTGTTTCTGGGGAGTTTTAAACCATATCAAGCACAATCACTTAGCTCAAGCTTTTTATCTGAAGCTAGTTATAGTGACTCTGCAAATCTAAGTTTAACTGGCACTATCATCGCTAATGCGATCACAAGAACAAGTGGGCTTTGGGTACACAGTTTGGATGGAGACGACGTCAGGCATGGTCGAAGAGGTGTCACCAATAGGGATAATCTATCTACAACGGAGATCAAAACAACTCTGGGGCCAAGACAACAGTTACGCATTGGTGGTGATGGTGAGTCTGAAGCAACCTTGGGCTTTTTGGATATTAACGATACTTTCTCGACTGACTATTTAGTGGCTGCTGGTCGTAGTTTCGTTGTTTCCCATTACTACTACTCGCCTAGCCAATGTCGTACATCTGGAGAGTTTGTCATTGGCTGGACAGAGGGACGCCCTCTTGATCCTGATGCCCCCGTAAGTTCACTAGATAATAGACAATGCCCGGACATCAGTCATAGGCCAGGGCTGATTGGCCCTGCAGCACAATCAAGAAAAACGCCTGAAAACTACGTTTCTCTAAATCTTAAAAGTGACTCTCGACGAAGCTTCCAAAATTATATTGATGCGGCTGCTCCGGTTCACTTGCATTACTATTGCAGTGCTGTTGAAGATGATGGTGAGGGTTGGGGAATTGCTTTTTCAGGGCGACCGATGTCACCTACCTTGGCCGAGGCTAATTCTGAGGAATCTATCAGTAATACTATCAGAGTGACATGTCAAAAAGCCATAGAAACGTGTGAGGAGCGCTCTGAGGAAAGTTGTTCTGTAGCTAATGACGATCCTTGGAGAATTGATGCTGCAACTCCTGAATTTCAGAGAGTTAAACTAGTTTTGCAGTGTCAAAATGAGCAATACTTGCAGGCATCTGGTATCACACCGGACGAAATAAATGAATCATATGCATCGCTGGAAAAAGAGGCTGTTGACAATGAGGATAAAGCTTGCATCTTTTCGATTCGGTATTTTTACGAGATTCTGATTTCGCCGCTAAATGATGAGCGCACCCTCATTCACACAACATTAACGGATGAAGGGTATGCCATCCATGACCTGATCGGCAGCGTTGATATTACGGTTTCTGATACCTCTGAAACCACTACTACTATCACGCTTAAGGCAGGTGATCGCTTTCTGTTTGATTATTTGCTGGATTCAGTGCAGAAGCAGCCCAAAGAAACGATTCCAGATTCAGAGCGTAATGCTGCGGCCAATCACCCTTTAGTGAAAACTTTTCTCGATGTGAATAAATGGCCAGCTAGCTTTGAGCCAGAAATCACTGCATATCAGGAAGCACTTCAGGAACAGTTTCTGCCTTCGGTGCCTCCTGTCTCTGCCGAGTTAGTTACTGTAACTGTCCGGGGTGTAGATTATCAGGTCTGGAAGGCTACGGTAAATCTGAGTGAACCTAATGTTGCGTTTTCCTTAGTGAGAGATTGTAGTGTTGATGGTGCTGCTAGCCTTACTAGGTTTGCCCAGGAACAAAAAGCAGCCTTAGTAATGGGTGGGATTTATGGCGGGCAAAACCGCTGTGATCCGTTGAATTATCCACTGTATTCTGAAGGTCAACTACAGGCAGGTTCACCACAGCGCTGGACGCAAGGTACGGTTTTAGGAATGCGGTCTGTACCTTTGGAAAGCGGCATTGTTGCAGAAATGCAGACATTTAATGCAGACGACGCATATACCTGGTCATCAGATCAGGCTACATGGGACCAATATCTGTTTGCAGTGACATCAGGCCCCAGACTGTTAGCGAACGGTCAAGTTGTTTACAGCGAACAAGCAGCTCGGGCCCAGGGGCATAACGATCCAAATGTGACTAACCCAGTAAGCCGTACTAGACGGGCAGCTCTGTGTCTTTCCAGGGACAAGCAGCAATTCCACTATGTAATGTCTCAACAACCACCGAATCTCAACTTAGTTGAGTTGTCCGAGATTTTACAATCGTCGCCTGTTGACTGCTGGGATGCGGTAAATCTTGATGGTGGGGCCGGCCCAGCCTTAGCAGTGCAGGGCGATGTCAAGAGTCCACCTGGTGGTCGTCCACAACCGTATTTGATGGTTGTATATGACGCAGAGAATGTACCTAGCGCGACAGGAGCTGCCTGGAATCTTCCATAATCTCCAGGAGATTTGGGCATTGAAGTGTAGCAGCGCTCACCGGTCGTTGTCGAACCAAAGAAAATGATGGGGACACGGAACAATTCTATTGAAGCGTGTAGTTTTGTCGGTACGTCCTTTCTCTGCAAACCGCCAATGGCCAAGTAGGCCTTAAAGTAGCGAAGATACGGTAGTTTGAGGCCTACAAAAGCCTACGGGGAAACTTTGTCGCTCCCTTCAGCGATTTGCAAAGCATTTTTAAATTCTGCCTGTAGTTGCTCCGTGGTTGGCAGCTCGTCTTGCAAATCTTGCGGGAGCTGGTGGGTGGCCACTGCGATGGGATTGCGCAGGTTGCGAATAGCGTATTCGGCGATGGTCTTGTTCTTGGTTTTGCAGAGGATGATGCCGATCGTGGGGCGGTCATAGTCCTTACGCATTTGCTCGTCTACCGCTGAGATAAACAGGTTCATGCGGCCTGAATACTCTGGTCTAAAGTCTTCCATTTCCAGTTCGATAATGACGAAGCACCTGAGTTCTAGGTGATAGAAGAGCATGTCGAGATAAAAGTCTTCTCCACCAATGTCGAGGCGATGATGATGACCCACAAAGGAGAAACCTACTCCTAGTTCCAAGAGAAAGTCGCGCATGTGCTTGACCAGCGCGCGTTCTAGCTCTTGCTCTTTGACGTCTTTAGAGAGTGTGAGAAAGTCGAGGTGATAGGGGTCTTTAAGGACTTGATGTGCAAGGTCTGACTGGGCAGGGGGCAGTGTGGTATCAAAGTTGGTGGATGGGCTGCCTTCGCGTTCGTAAAGCTGGGTTTCGATTTGTGCAGTCAAGACGCTACGGCTCCAGCCGTGGTTGATGGTTTCCTGGGCATACCAGCGGCGCTTTAAGGGATCTTTGACTTTCTCCATCAGTAGGCAGTTATGCTTCCAAGGGATTTTTGCACCAAGCTGGTGCAAAATTGTCTCGTCTGGCCAGGCTTCGGCAAATGATTTCATATAGCCTAAGTTGCGAGCCGAAAAACCGGTCATTTCAGGAAACGCCTGTCTGAGGTCTTTGGAGAGTTGGGTAATGACTTTGGCCCCCCAGCCCTCCGTTTGCTGACGAGCGAGAATTTCTTGCCCAATTTGCCAGTAGAGCAGAATCATCTCTTGGTTGACGGCGATCGCGGCCTTTAGTTGAGATGACCGAATTCGTTCTTTTAGACCCTCCAGCAAAGCGCGGTAGTTGTCGTTATTTGATAGCAGGGACGAAGCTTTCGACATGGTCAATAAAGTC
>JBCCRZ010000110.1:0-12428 GCA_039200855.1 Cyanobacteria bacterium P01_D01_bin.44
AGGATAGCCCGAATCCAAGGATGGGCGCGAAAAGACCGATGGGCAAAATGGCGATGAAAGCCGACCTCTATACCCAATAGCGTGAGTACACACAGGGTTACAAACACCCCTAGCTCTAAGCCGTTGAACCCTTGTTGCCAGCCTCGATAGAGCGCAAACAACAAGCTGACTGGCGGAATAATTTCAGTTGCTAAGCAAAAGGCGGTAAATCGAGTAAAACGCATTGTAAATCAGGGGAGCTAGCAACCTGATCGGTGATTGCTCACATATCAAGAATATTCATTTGTTAGCATTCCCAGCTGACGGTAGAAAGCTCGGTTTCAGCGACGTCTTCCCCAGGAATCATGGGCAGAAAAACGCGATCGCACCCTGGGATGCGATCGCAGCTTACAGGGCTTTCGACCCAGTTATTCAGACCAGCGGCACAAGCGCAGGCTAAACATTAGGCAATACTAAAATCGACCGCAGCCAGGTTACCCGTAAACCCAAATTGACTGCCATCAAAGAACAGATCCCCGTCAAAAGTACCTGAGGTATTCTCCCCAATAGACACTGGCATGAAGCTAAACACATCTTCATTCTGACCGTTTACACCCTCAACAACAAATCGACCTATCGTTGAGAACAGTAGCTGGTCATCCATGACGCCAACGCCTTTGATATCTTCACTGCGTCTGGTCAGATCAACATCACTCCCATCAAAATAGAGGGATGTCTCACCCGAGAGTGGATCATAATGCTCCCGTCTGATGACCCGGTCAGGGCATCAATGTCTTCACCGCCTCGAGTGAGACCCAGCTCACTGCCATCCAGAAATAACTCAAAGCTACCAGCGGTAGAGCCTTCTCCCAGGGAAGCCACCTTGAATTTAACCACGTCAGAATCATCAACCCGACCCAGCCCTGCCAGGGTCACTGGCCGGTCAAACGACATCAGAATCATAGTGTCGTCGAGAATGTCAAAGGCGTCGATTTTAGAGCGGCTAAGGCCCAGCGCAGAGCCATCAAAGACTGTGCTGTAGCCGCTACCGTCAAACCGGACAATATCTTCCGCATTACCGACAAGCCCGTCTCTGTCTGGGCTAAACCAGAAGGTATTTTCACTCGCAGGCCCTATCCACACCCCGTCAATCAGCTGTAGCAATTGACCCACAGGGGTGCTGCTGGTTTCAGCCACGCCAATATCAGTAATGGTGAGACCATCTGCAGGGCCACCCACCGCAGTAAAACTGCCCTCATAGCTAAGAAATTGAATCACAGCGCCGGTATTATCGACCAGCGCAATCCCATCGGGTCCGCCGTTTTGAATCCCATTGCTAGGGGCAGATATTAAGCTTACGAAGCTTTAAGGCAGCTTTATCAAGCCTTTACCCCGTATTCACCCCCCCAGCACTCGTTTTCTTCTGGAGCTATTTGCATGGGGCATGTCTTTCCTCACAATTTCTTCAAAATCCTGTTCTAGGGTGCAAGGGTGGTGAGGCAGGCGTGAGGTGGGTTGTTTATCACGAGGTGCTTCGAATGTCTTCACAAAATTTCAATCGGGCTATCTTTCCAGCTCGATTTTCAAAGCGGCTACACAGTGGGTTGTTTATTTTGAGGGTCGCCCTAGGTCTGTTTTTGCTCCTGTGGGCGATTGAAAAGTTTGTCGCGCCCACAACAACCGCTGCGATTTGGGAAAGTTTCTACAAAATCCCGATTGGCGGGGCTGTGATCACGCTACTGGCAATCTTGCAAACAATTTTGGCAATCGCCTTGCTAATCGGGTTTTGGCGACCTGTCTCCTATGGGATTTCGCTTGGTATCAATGCGGTGACGGTGATCTCAACCTGGCAACAGCTGATCAATCCCTGGGGCGCAGAGGTCAATCATTTGTTCTTGGCTGGCATTCCAGTCCTGGCGGGGTTTATTGCGCTCTATCTGCTATATCCTTGGGATGAGTGGTCGGTGGATGGCTGGATCGCTAAACGGCGGATGAGTCGTGCTCAACAACCGCAACAACCTCAATAGAGTAACGAAGCCAAAAGATACTCTCTCATGCACGCCTCTGACCTGATATTCTTCCACTTCAGGCGAGGGAATGATTTGTTCAATATTGAGCAGGAATTCTTCCCCGAGCTTATCAGGTTTTAGCCGAACGCAACGAATATCCAAGTCTCGCTCATTAGCAATTTGTTTATTTTTGAAGGTGTAAATGGGCATAAAGTTCAATGGTTCTACGTGGCAATTTGCTCTTGGGCTTTTTCAGCAGAACCTGCTTGGAGCTGATAAAACCACACTGAGGCAAGTGCATGTTTACTTGTTTCAAGATCAAGCCGGACTAATCAATATCGATTAGCCCGGCTTGTTACCAAAGTCTGACACTATTCAGACAGGATTTAGACAGTAGTGCTATGCGCAACTTAGTACTTGTAGCTGTCTGGCTTAAAGGGACCCTCTACCGGCACACTGATATAAGCTGCCTGGGTTTTGGTGAGCTGGGTGATCACCCCGCCAAAGCCCTCAACCATATAGCGAGCGACCTCTTCATCCAGTTTCTTGGGCAAGACTTCGACGGTGATCAAGCCTGCTTTCTCAGCGTCAGACTTATCCGCATACTTGCGATCAAACAAGAACATTTGGGCAAGCACCTGGTTGGCAAAAGACCCATCCATAATCCGAGAGGGGTGACCCGTGGCATTGCCCAAATTGACCAAGCGACCTTCGGCCAACAAGATCAAAAAGTCTTGGGGGTCATCGCTTCGATAAACCTGGTGGACCTGGGGCTTGACCTCTTCCCAGCGCCAGTTTTTGCGCATAAAAGCAGTGTCGATCTCGTTGTCGAAGTGGCCGATATTGCAGACCACTGCACCGGGCTTGAGTGCCGCCAGCATGTGGGCGTTACAGACATTGACGTTACCGGTGCTGGTAACCAACAGATCGGTCTTAGCTAACAGATCTCTGTCGATACAGGCGGCGGTGCCGTCATCGACGCCGTTGATGTAGGGCGAAACCAGCTCATAGCCATCCATGCAAGCCTGCATCGCGCAAATGGGGTCAATCTCGACCACCTTGACGATCATGCCTTCTTGACGCAGAGAGGCGACAGACCCTTTGCCCACATCGCCGTAGCCAATTACCAGGGCCTTTTTACCGGCCATCAGGTGGTCAGTGCCGCGCTTGATCGCATCATTCAAACTGTGGCGACAGCCGTACTTGTTGTCGTTTTTAGCCTTAGTGATAGAGTCATTGACATTAATCGCCGGGATTTTAAGCTCGCCCTTTTCGAGCATCTCGTACAGACGATGAACGCCAGTGGTGGTTTCTTCGGTTACCCCGTGGATATTGCTGAGCATCTCGGGGTAGGTTTCATGGATGTAACCCGTCAGGTCGCCACCATCATCCAAAATCATATTGGCTTCCCACAGTTTCCCTTCGGGGGTGCGGCAGGTTTGCTCAATACACCACATATATTCTTCTTCGGTTTCTCCCTTCCAGGCAAAGACCGGCACCCCGTCGACTGCGATCGCAGCGGCAGCATGATCTTGGGTTGAGAAGATATTACAAGAAGACCAGCGGACCTCAGCGCCCAACTCACGCAGCGTTTCGATTAAAACGGCGGTCTGAATGGTCATGTGAATGCAGCCAATGATCTTGGCACCTTGCAAAGGCTTACTGTCACGATATTTTTGGCGAATGGCCATCAGTGCAGGCATTTCACCTTCCGCGATGGAAATTTCTTTGCGACCCCAATCGGCCAGGGTAATGTCAGCGACTTTATAATCTCGTGTCAGTACTGATGTGCTCATAGCGTTCTTGATTATTCCTTGTGTGGTTACGACTGATGCAGAATACATTTATTATGCCTTCAGGCAATTTGTAATGCCGCTTTTAGTTTGTCGGCTTTATCGGTTTTTTCCCAAGTAAAATCAGGGATTTCGCGGCCAAAGTGTCCGTAGGCAGCGGTTTGACCATAAATAGGCCGTCGCAAATTTAGCATGTCGATCAACCCCTGGGGGCGCAGGTCAAAGTATTCGCGCACCAGTATGGCAATTTTATCATCGGCAATTTTGCCGGTGCCAAAGGTATTGACCGAGATAGAGGTGGGCTCTGCCACGCCAATGGCGTAGGAGACTTGAATCTCACAAAGGTCTGCTAAACCAGCGGCAACGATATTTTTGGCCACATAGCGACCGGCATAGGCGGCTGAGCGGTCTACTTTGGAGGGGTCTTTGCCTGAGAAAGCTCCGCCGCCGTGGCGGGCCATCCCTCCGTAGGTATCGACGATGATTTTGCGACCGGTTAAGCCACAATCCCCGACAGGGCCACCAATGATGAACTGTCCGGTCGGGTTGATGTGGTACTGTGTCCCGGCGTGCAACCACTCATTGGGCAGCACGTGCTTGATGATCTCTTCCATCACGGCTTCGCGAATATCGCTCAAGCTAATGTCAGGATCATGCTGGGTAGACAGCACCACGGCATCAATGGCAACCGGCTTGCGATTTTCGTATCGCAGGGTGACCTGACTTTTGGCATCTGGGCGTAACCAGGTCAGCACACCGTTTTTGCGCAGGTGGGCCTGACGCTCTACCAACCGATGGGCATAATAAATCGGGGCAGGCATGAGCACATCGGTTTCGTTTGTGGCATAGCCAAACATGAGGCCCTGGTCACCGGCCCCTAAGTCCTTGTCTACGGCTTCGTCAACGCCCATAGCAATGTCAGCAGACTGTTTACCAATGGCGTTTAAGACTGCGCAGGAGGCTCCATCAAAGCCCACATCAGAGCTGTTATAGCCAATATCTAGAATGACATCCCGAACAATGTCTTCTAAATCAACGTAGGTCCCGGTTCGTACCTCGCCTGCGATGATGGCCATCCCGGTTTTCACCATCGTTTCGACGGCAACCCGTGAATTTGGGTCATCTTTTAAGATTGCATCTAGAATTGCATCAGAAATTTGGTCAGCCATTTTATCCGGATGACCTTCTGATACTGATTCTGAAGTGAATGTGCTGTATACACTCATAGCTAGTAGATACTCACAAAATAAGGCTGGCAAATACTCACAAAATAAGCCGACTTTAACATTTCCACAGAGGTTCCCCAACCGTAAATTGCCTAAGTTGAGGTTGATCAATGCTATGGATTTAGAGGGGCAGCAATAAGGTCGAACGGCGAGCTAGAGAACAGTGAACTCGCTAACTTGCTGAAGAGATAATTGAGGGCAGTAGGCATTGTATCAAACAAAGTATGGATGAAACCTGCTCAAAGTCCTACGGGGTTATGGGTCACTTTTATAGATTTACGGACTAGCATCATGGGAGCGGGAGCAGGAGGGCGATTTTTAGACTAAAACTTGAAGCTTGATGTACTTACGGGCTGCAAATCCAGGGATCCTCCGCTAAATTAGTAAGACGACTTTAGGCCCTCATCTCCTTTATGCCTGATTCCGGTTCCTTAGACTTCCGGTTAGTGACGCGCATCTGCCATTTGCAGCAGGCGCTCGATCAGGCATTGTGGTCGCTGGAGGATTTGAGTAAAAAGGCCGATGCCAGAGAATTTTTAGAGATCCAGCTGGCCGAAACAGAGAAATACGCCAACGTTCAACATCGCCTTATCCACGAGCTTCAACAAAAGCTAACCTGCGCCCAACAGCAATATAATCAGGAAATGCAATCTGTGAGTGGACGGGTGGGGGCGCTACTGCTGCATCAGCAAATGGAGCTAGATCGGCTACAGCGTCGATTGCAACAGGGCCATACCGAGATCCAGTCCTACCTGAGCCATCTCACCACGCGCCACAGGACCCCCTCCACCAATCCCGAGGATGAACGGCTTGCTTTGCAGGCCGAAGTCCAAATTGCCCGAATGCTCACGGTGAGCTTGAATGCTCAACTCAACGCGGCTCGGGAACATGCCCAGGCAATCTCAGCAATGCTTTCCCAGAGCCAAAATAATCTCAAACCCGCCGCCACAAAGGCAGCCGTGAGTATCTTTCCTTTAATAGAGGCGCATAACGGACCTTTAGATAATGGGCATTTGGATAATGGGCATTTGGATAAGGAGCACTTGGGTAATGGGGATAGACCGATGTTACCAACGAAGTTCGCAGCCCAGCCAGCCTCTGACAGTCAGCAAGCCCGCATTCAGGCCCTAGAGCTAGAACTCGCCGAACAGTTTAAACATCAGACTCATTTACAAAGCCGCTGCCAACGCCTTGCCGCCGAGCGTGATTTTTACCGCGATCAGCTGACTAATTTACAGGCACAGCCATCCCAGGGGCACTCAGCAAATCCACCGATTCCAACCTGGGGGCAGCGAGCGGGCAGGGGGAATGGGTAAAAGGAGTGGGTAGCGTACCCTGAGCTTGTCGTTAGCGTTAGCCATGCCCCAACAAGGGCTGTAGATTGGGGTCATGAATAACGCGTTTTCTATACATTCATCAAGGGAACCTTAAAAAACCCCCGCTATTTTGCCCCCCATACTCTGCCTATCGCATAGCCTTAACGCATGCACGGAGGTGGAGCCATGGTTGCCCGCTTCAAAGATCGACGTGAGGCAGGTCAAGCGCTAGCCAGACGTCTAAAACGCTACTTAGAAAACCAAGACCTGGAACGCCCACCCATTGTCCTGGGCTTGCCCCGAGGGGGCATTATTGTGGGCTATGAAATCGCTTTGGCCCTGCAAGCCCCCCTGGATGTGTGTCTGGTGAGAAAGCTGGGGCTCCCAAGGCAGCCGGAGCTGGCTATGGGGGCGATCGCATCCCACGGTTGTGAGTGGCTAGATACCCAAATGATTAGGATGCAGCGGGTCTCGACTGAGCAGCTCCACGACGTATTGCAACATGAGCAGGCATTGCTGCACCATCGGGCCGAACGCTATGCACCCTATCGACCGTCACTATTGCTGCAAAACCGCACTGTCATTGTGACCGATGACGGGGTCGCCACCGGGGCGACCCTGACGGTGGCGTTAGAAGATGTGCGATCGCAACACCCCCGCGAGATTATCGTAGCCATACCCGTCATGGCAGCGGCGATGCAGCTGCGCCCTCCTGCCGACACGTATCCGCTCGTCGTGCTACATCGACCCGATCATATGTTAGCGATTGGCTATGCCTACAAAGACTTTAGCCAGGTCAGCGATACGGAAGTGTGTCAGGCCTTGCAACAGGCCAACGCCTTTGCTAAGCAGAGCGCGGCAGTTCCCGCTGCTGCAGCTGATGCATATGATCAAACAATTTCCAGCAATAAGGCTCTGGCAAACCACAGGTCAACGCCCCCCGCAGCACCACATTGAAGTACCAGTCATTAGGGGCCATCTCTTGAGAAAGCTTCTCATTCACCACATAGGTGCGGGTTTGACCGTAGGGTTGACCCTGACACTCCACGGTGATCAGTTCGTGGACATACCCCTCTTCGCGGGCGTCGAGCAGCGGACTTAGCCGCCAGGGTAATGAATACAGCACCCCATGGACCAGAGCCGTGCGATCGCGCACAATATCTAGCACGCCACACTGACGCCGCTGCGACCGTCGATAAAACCCCAGCCGATAGCCCTTTAACACCGCTGGCCCAACCACATAGGTGTGGGTGTTTTCTTGAAGCGACCGCTTAAGATCGACCGGACACATGCACGACCCGTAGGCAAAGTAGTGAAACCTGGGTTCAGGGTTTGAGCCCTTAGCTGATCTTTTCGCTGAGCGGGTTTCAGACGTGTGGAGAAAGTGCCCCATAAATGAAAAGCGACGCTGAAATTTCAAATTATTCTAACAGATAGGACAAACTCGCCTGAATTGATTGCCAAGTCAAGCTTAGAATTTCGGTTAGTCAGGACGCGCAGAAGGGAGGACGCGGAGAGCGCCTATGGGTGAAGCTCTCCCCATCCCCGCGTCGCCGTGTCATTATCTGCTTTGCAAATCAGCTGATTGCTTTCCCCGAGCCCTTTGTCCCCCAAATTTTTCCGTAATCAACGTCTCATACTCGGTTGCGATCGCAGCCACCGATAGCAGACAAGTTTCCAATTCTACCAGGTCCATATTCTCGCCCCCGAGGATGCGATTGGCAAAAAACACTGCCCCCGCCTGCTCGGTTTGAAACGACCCAAACCGCAATTTACGATTTTCGGCCAGCAAAAACCTGAACAGGTCATACTCTGGCCCACTACCAATGGAAATACAGCTGCTCGCCCGCACGATTGCCAGCTCCCGTTCGGGATAAGGGTGACGCTCCCAAGGAAGAATATCGACTTCGAGCACCGTATCTTGCTGGTAAATTAAGTCAAAATGGGGCCGATCTGGGCAAGACCTGACCCCGTCTTTGAATAGGCTGGTGGGCAAGTACTCTTGTAATCGGCGGTAGGTGAGTTCTTGGGCAGAGTTGGTGAATTGCATAAAAATAGGGCGAAGGGCGAAAGGGGCTGGGAGAAAGGGGCTGGGCGAAGGGAAATGAGGTGAGGGAGATGGGGGAGATAAGGAGGATGGGGGAGCGGTGATGTGTAGAGGGTATGGGGTGGAGGAAATTGGGTATTGGGTATTGAAGTAAGTGCCTGACATGATAGCGTCACCATTGAATTGTTATAGTAACCCTTGGCTTTCCTATATCTCCCCTTCGCCTTTTCCCCTTACCCCTATAGCCCTATCGGGCATGGCTACGCTAGCGCCTTTTCCCCTTACCCCTTCGCCTTTCCCCCAAAATGGAATTCCTCTCCGTCCTGCTCTCCAGCCTCCTCTTCATCGGCTCCCCGGTTGGGGTTGTGCTCGATCAAGTGGCCGAAGATGCGATTCGCGCTCGGCTGGTGGATGTAGAAGACATCAGCGTCCGGGTCGATAACGCCTCGGCGCTGCGGCTGTTGCAGGGCAAAGTTGATAAGATCAGGATTGGGGCACGGGGGGTGTATCCCATCGATAATTTTCGAGTTGCGATCGCAGATCTGGAAACCGATGCCATCGATCTCGATTTTGGCAACCTCAAGCGGGGTCGGGTGGTGCTTGACCACCCCTTAAATGGAGCAGTGCATGTGGTGATCACCCCCGAAGATCTCAACGCCTTTCTGCAATCCCCCACCTTTAGCGAACGGTTAGAGCGAATCCCGATCAATTTGGGGACAGCCGCTCAGTCTCGAGATGCCCAACGGTATCAGCTCACCAATCCCGAGGCAATCTTCTTGCCTGACAACCGCCTGCGGCTAAAATTTGACCTGGCCGATCGGACGTCCATAGAAAATACCGAGGGCGCTACTATAGACAGCCCCGACCCTGAGCCAGATACCTCTAATCCAGAAACCCCTGAGCCTTTTAGCCTGAGTATTGTCGCCGAGACAGGTTTCTCCATCGAAGACGGTCATCAACTAATGCTGGTTGAGCCGCAGGTTTCAGTAAATGGCAATGAAGCCCCGGCACAACTGCTCGAAACCTTCACCGAAAACCTGGGCGATCGCCTCAGCCTACGGCAGCTCGAAGACGAAGGCGTGACCCTGCGAATTCTCAACGCCAGTTTGGAACCAGCGGCGCTGGATTTAGCCCTGTGGGCGCAGATTGATCCCAGTTTTACAAATTAAACCCACTACCTACCTTACTGACGGCACCTCCGCCGACCGAACCGTCTGAAACGCAAACGCCCCTTCTTCACGCACCTGGCTAAAGGCTCGAAAATGCTTGGCTTGCTCCTCGATGCGGGTGGCGATGCGATCGCACACGAGGCCACAGAGTTGAAAACTGAGGTCATCGGACACTCTGTAGTAGGCAGAGGTCCCCTCGGTCCGTCGGGTCAAGATCCGGGCCTGCAGCATCACCTTAAGATGCTTTGACACATTGGCTTGACTGGTTTCAGTGGCTTCGACGAGGTCTTGGACACACTTCTCGCTGGACCCGAGTAGGTTTAGAAGCTTGAGGCGCATCGGCTCACTTAAGACCGCAAAGTAATCAGCCACCTGTTGGACCACTTCTGTAGAGACAGGTGTGGATACAGGCTCCATTGGCTTACTCCAAACAACACACACGTTTACAGAGAAGGTTCACAGAGAACAATCCCCGCCATCCTAACAATCTACCCATAAATAACAGTACAGCGATGTAAGATTTGAACCAAGCTTCATATTTATAACGTTTATTACGGCAAAACTGGTATTTCTTACGGTGAAAACCCTTGGGATTCAATGATCCCCTCCGCTGTGTGGGTAATATTTCTTAATTTGTCGAGCAGTTTGGAGGTCGGTGTTTTCCACAGGCCGCGCTGGTGAGCCTCTAGTAACCGCTCTGCCATATCACGGAGAGCCCAGGGGTTGGCTTGGGCGATAAATGCACTGACCTCAGGATCCAGCACATAGGCATCGGCAACCCCCTGGTACATATGGTCCGCCACGCAGCCGGTGGTGGCATCGTAGGCAAACAAATAGTCCAGGGTCGCAGACATCTCAAATGCGCCTTTGTAGCCGTGGCGCATGACCCCAGTAATCCACTTAGGATTAATCACCCGTGAACGATAAATCCGCGCAATCTCAGCTTTGAGAGTACGCACCTGAGGATTTTCGAGCACCGCATGGTCACCGAAGTAGGTCTGAGGCTGTTGCCCAGAGACGGCCCTGACCGCGGCGGTGAGTCCACCCTGAAACTGGTAGTAATCGTCGGAATCAAGTAGGTCGTGTTCGCGATTGTCCTGGTTGTGCAATACCACCTGCATCTGGGTCAACCGCTGCTGAAAAGCTTCCGGGGCTGAGCACCCTTGCCCCTGGCGAGTATAGGCATAGCTGCTCCAGTTGATATAGGCACGGGCCAGGTCTGCTTCGCTAGTCCAGTTTTGGGCTTCGATCAGTCCCTGGAGGCCCGCACCATAGGCCCCTGGTTTTGAGCCAAAGATGCGCAGCTGCGATCGTGCCCTACCCTGCTCTGCCGTCAGCCCTCGCTGTTGCCAATCTCTGGTTTCTAGCTTAACCTGGGCCGCCAGCGGATTTTGCTCCGCTGGTTCATCCAGAGCCGCCACCGCCTCAACGGCGCGATCAAACAGATCGATCAAATTCGCAAAAGCATCTCGAAAAAAACCTGAAATCCTCAGGGTGACATCCACCCGAGGTCGCCCCAGGGCTGATAGCGGCAAAATCTCAAAATCCACCACCCGCCGCGATGGCCCATCCCATACAGGTCTCACCCCCAATAGCGCCAGCGCCTCGGCCAGGTCATCGCCCCCGGTGCGCATCGCTGCGGTACCCCACATCGATAGGCCAAGGGTCTTTGGGTATTCCCCCTGCTCCTGGGTGTAGTTTTCGATCAGTACTTCCGCTGCTTTACGGCCCACATCCCAGGCACTCTCGGTGGGCAAAGCACGCACGTCTACCGAGTAGAAATTACGCCCCGTCGGTAATACCTCGGGGCGATTGCGCGTTGGTGCTCCAGAGGATCCGGCGGGGACATAGCGCCCGTCGAGGCCGTGGATGAGGTGGGTGATTTCATCGTCGGTGCGGCGCAGGGCGGGGAGGAGGGTGTGGGTGATCCAGTGGAGTTCGGGGTGGAGGGGTAGTGGGTAGTGGGTAGTGGGTAGTGGGTTAGGAGAAGGTGGGGAGGTGGGGAGATGGGGAGGTGGGGAGGTGGGGGAATCGTTCAGCAAATCATCGATTAATTCGGCGGCGTGTTGTTCGATGCGGTCCACAACGTCGCCGACGGTGTGACAGCCTTTTAGATTTTGGATTTTGGATTTTGGATTTTTGAAAGGGGTTGCGAGGTCGTCGGTTAAGGGGTCGATATCGAGTTGCCAGGTGGTTGCGATCGCACGGGTTAATCCCATCCGTCCACGGCTGGGGTGTCGGGCAATGGCGATGATCAAATCTCGCAGCTGTCGCCCCCTCGGGCACTGGCCGAATATGTGTAACCCATCGCGAATTTGGGCTTCTTTGAGTTCGCAGAGATAGCCGTCGAGGCGGGGGAGGAGGTCAGTTAAGGGATTTTGGAGTTTGGATTTTGGATTTTGGATTTTGGATTTGGGTAGTGGGTAGTGGGTAGTGGGTAATGAGTGTCTATCTCCCCCATCTCCCCCATCCTCCCCATCTCCCCCATCTCCGCGTCCCCGCGTCCCCCCTTCCCCCTTCCCCCTTCCCCCTATAGCCCTATCGGGCATGGCTTCGCTAGCGCCTATCTCTTCAACCAAACTCGCCTCCACTAACACTTCCCCAATCCTCCCCCCAATCACTGGCACCCTGGACGGGTCCAGCGTCTGCGCGTCGTAATACTCATCCACCAAGCTTTCGAGCTGGGCCAGGGGGCCGTATAGCTCGGCACGGGTCAGGGGTGGGGTGAGGTGGTCAATGATCACGGCCTGGGCGCGGCGTTTGGCCTGGGCTCCTTCACCGGGGTCATTGACGATAAAGGGGTAGAGGTGGGGCATCGGCCCGAGGGCAACCTCGGGGTAGCAGGTATTCGAGAGGGCGATACTTTTGCCGGGGAGCCATTCTAGATTG
>JBCCRZ010000111.1:0-12427 GCA_039200855.1 Cyanobacteria bacterium P01_D01_bin.44
AATGCTAGCTGGTGGCCCTGGCCAAGATCAAGCTGATCGCCGCTTTTCACAATACGAGACAAAAACGGCTGATGCACCCAGTTCTCTAAAAATTGAATGGCAACCTTAGAGCCCACAACTACCACCTGCGGAGCCAGCGTCAGAATCTCTTTAACCAGGCCGCTGTGATCGGGTTCGGTGTGATTGACAATCAGATAGTTTAAGTCAGTCGGGTCGATCAGCTCGCTCAACAGATCCAAATACAGTTTCCGAAACTTGCCATGGGTTGTATCGACCAGGGCCGTTTGATCTCCCTGGATTATAAAAGAGTTGTAAGTGGTCCCTTGTCTTAACTCAAATTCAATATCAAAGCGATCGCGATCCCAATCAAGACAGCGAAGGGCCTGCGTGCCAGCGGCAATATGGGCAGATTGCAAGGTCAGTCGCCCCTGAGCAGCGTCTGGGAGAACACCCTGAGGAGGGACTGAAGTAGCGCAAACAACAGAATCAGCCATAGTGTTATCTCAATACAGTAAAAGACTTGAGTAGATTTACCTACATGATGTCTGAACTGATAGCCTCTGTAAAATGTCAATTTCAAAATCAATTAATAAGTTTTTTGTATATTTTTATGGATTTAGTTTAGTTAATCCTATTTGATCGCCATGCTCAATCTATTGAATTCCTGGGTCGGTTGTGCAGGCCAGTCATCGATGCCGGTTACAAATTCTGTAACCTACATGAGATCTATTGAGCCCGTTCGGCATACTGGTCTCGAAGATCAAGCTGTTGTAGAGGCTGCCTGTGTTTAAAGATGCTCGAGACCACCAGATTGTATTTTTATCTCTGTTCCTAACCCTCGGTGTGGCCATGCGAGACTGGTCGCTCAGGCCAGAGATCGTCGCAGTGGCGATCGGGGTGAGCCTGGTTACACAGGCTGGGTTGTCGTGGGTGCATCGTGATTGGGCGAAGGGAGAAAAGCCAAGGGAGAAAAGTGAAGAGGCAAAGGGATTACCCATTACCCATTACCCATTATCTTTTAACTGGCGCAGTCCCTTGATCACCGCCCTGGGTCTCAGCCTGCTACTCCGCACCGACCACCTTGGGACGATGGCCCTGGCTGCGAGTCTCGCCATTGCTAGCAAATTTCTCTTTAAGGTTAATGGCAAGCATTGCTTTAATCCAGCTAACTTTGGCATTATCGTTGTGCTCACCCTTACCCCAAATGCCTGGATCTCACCGGGACAGTGGGGTGAGGAGATGTGGTATGCGCTAATTTTTCTCGGGGCGGGGGGGATTGTGCTGAAGCGGGTGGGGCGTTGGGATACGACGGGGATGTTTTTGGGGTGCTATGCGCTGCTGGAGGCATTGCGAAATGTTTACCTGGGGTGGACCTGGGATGTGTGGATGCATCGAATGTCGAGTGGATCGCTGTTGTTGTTTGCGTTGTTTATGGTGACGGATCCACGGTCAATTCCAAATGGGCGACCAGCAAGGTTGCTTTGGGCAGGTGCGATCGCAACCCTCACCTTCATCTTGCGTAATCAGTTTTATCTCTCTACAGCTGTTTTTTGGGCGTTGTTTGCCCTTGCGCCGTTGACGTTAGTGCTTGACAAAATCTGGATGGCTCCAAGGTTTGAGTGGAAAAAGATTTTTGCGCTTGAAGCGAATGTGTTGCCTCAAGCGTAGATATTTTTCGGGTGCGGTTGTAGCAATTGTAGGTTGGTGTCGAGGCACAAGACCCAACATCCTGAAGTTTTTGCTGTTGGGATAGTAGATGTGTTTATTTCAACGTTGGCTATGTGAGAAAGGGGCTGCGCGGGACTTTCCCTCCCGCCCCCTCCCTTTTACTCCAGCGTTAAGTGCTGCCTGGGGTCCCATGCTCCCCCAGACCCCCCGAACTAGATTCTTGCTTCGTTTGGATAAGGGGTGCTCGGTGGGTTAGGGCAAAGGTGATCGCTGACTTTGCAGGGAATTTTTTGCAGCGGTCTTCTTCGAAGTCATTTTTTTTAATCGTAATCTTGTCGTGAATCATGAATCCTGAAAATCCAAAATCCAAAATCTACAATCCAAAATCCAAAATCCTTCCTCTGCTGGCAGTCTTTCTCTTTTGCCTGGCCTCCTTTGCTGCGCCTGCCTGGGCGTTTTGTGGGTTTTATGTGGCTAAGGCAGATACGAGTCTTTACAATCGGGCGTCTCAGGTGGCGATTGCTCGCCAGGGCGATCGCACAGTGCTCACCATGGCGAATGACTATGAGGGGGAGGTTAGCGACTTTGCCATGGTGGTGCCAGTGCCGGTGGTGCTACAAGCAGATCAGGTAAAGGTGGCTGAGTCGACCATTCTGGATCGATTGGATGCATTTAGTGCGCCACGCCTGGTGGAATATTTTGATGAGAATCCTTGTGTACCCAGGCCAACATTCCGGGATAGGTTAGGAAGAGGCGCATTGGAATCTGCGGATGCAGAATCGTCGGTGGGCCGTAACCAGGCGTTGGGGGTGACGGTCGAGTCGAGTTTCTCAGTGGGCGAATATGACATTTTGATCCTCAGCGCCCGCGAGTCTGATGGATTGGAGACCTGGCTACGGGAGAATAACTATCGGATTCCAAGCGGGGCGAGCGAGCTGCTACAGCCTTACATTCGCCAGGGAATGAAGTTTTTTGTGGCTAAGGTCAATCTGGAGGCGTTTGATGACAGGGGTTTTCAAAATCTGCGGCCTTTGCAGATGAGTTTTGAGTCGCCCCGGTTTATGTTGCCGATTCGCCTGGGGATGATGAATGCTGAGGCTGAGCAAGATCTGGTGGTGTATCTGCTCTCGTCGACGGGCAGAACCGAGCTGACCAATTACCGCACGGTCAATATTCCGTCGGATGCGAATATTCCGCTGTTTGTCAAAGAGGAATTTAATGACTTTTACACAGCTATGTTTCGGCACAGCTATGAGCGCGAAAATAAAAACGTTGCTTTTCTCGAATATGCCTGGAACATGGGCAACTGCGATCCTTGCTCAGCAGATCCGTTAACCCCCGAGGAACTCAACCAGGCTGGTGTTTCGTGGGTGCGTCCGGGGGAATGGCCCACTGTTTTCATCACTCGCTTGCATGTGCGCTATACCCGCGACAAGTTTCCTGAGGATTTGATGTTTCAAACCACGAGCAATCAACAGCCCTTTCAGGGGCGCTATGTGCTCACCCATCCTTATACTGGAGCAACTGACTGCTGGGCGGGCCAAGACTATCGCCGCCAGCTGCCCCAGCGTTTTGAGCAAGAGGCCCAGACCCTGTCCCGCCTGACCGGATGGGATATTAACGAGATTCGCCGAAAACTGCCCACCCTCGAACTGTTGCGCCGTGAACCGTCGATGCCCCGGTTTGAGTCTGAAGGCACGGTCTCTTGGTGGCAGTCGCTGCTGTCATGGATACGATAGGGTTGCAACGAGTACTGGGTGAGTGCGCTGCGCTGGTGAGTACGCTGCGCTGGTGAATAGGTGATTACGCTGCGCTGGTGAATAGGTGAATAAGCGTGTCTCACCCCCTCACTACCTCACCAAGCGAAGCGCCTCACCATCTCACCTTCCCCAAAAAATGTTCAGTATTTAGTCGTCCAGAATACATCCCCATCTATAATATGGGCGCAGTTGTGGCTAAGATAAGCGTAGCTATTATTGATGGGTTTAATGCGTCAGCGTCTTTTGCGTCGGATCGGGTCTATGCTCTTTTGGCGGCGGTTTACGCGCCGGGTGGCTCTGGTGATGTTGGCGGGGGTGGTTGCGATCGCAACCACCAGCTGTAGCCTCTCCAACTTTAAGACCGAAGCTGCCGATGTGCCGCAAATTGTCTACAGCATTCTGAGCGACCCTAAAACCTTTAACTACGCCCTCAGCCAAGAGCGGCCCAATATTTTCCCACTGACCTATTCAGGGCTGATTACTGAGGAGCTGATCGCCGAAGACGGCGAAGACGGCCAGATTGTCCCAGATCTGGCAGAATCCTGGCAGTTTTCTGACGATGGTATGACGCTGACCTTCACCCTAAAAGAAGGACTGCAGTGGTCTGACGGTGAGCCCCTGACTGCCGCTGATGTGGACTTTACCTTTAACCAGGTTTTATTTAATGAGGATATTCCCACCGACAATCGTGACGGGCTCAGGGTCGGTGAGTCTGGCCAGCTGCCCACGATCAAAGCCCTGGACGATCGGCGCATTGAGGTCTCCATAACCGAGCCCTTTGCCCCGCTGCTCCGGCAGATCGGCGTCACCGCCATTTTGCCAAAGCACGCCCTAGAAGACACCATTACCAATAAAGATTCCGAAGGCAATCCCGTTTTTCTATCGACCTGGACCACCAGCACCCCGCCCCGCGAAGTGGTGTGTAGCGGACCTTACATGCTAGACAGCTTTTTGCCCGGTGAGCGGGTGATCTTTCGTCGCAACCCCTACTACTGGCAAAAAGGCCCCCAGGGGGAGCAACAGCCCTACATCGAAAGAGTCATCTGGCAGGTGGTCGAGTCCCAAGATAGCGAATTTATCCAATTTCGCTCCGGGGGGCTCGATCTGATGAGCATTAAGCCCGATAACTTCTCGCTGGTCAAGCGCGAAGAAGACCGCGGCAACTTTACGGTCTACAACGGCGGGCCTGCGCCCGGCGTACTGTTTATCACGTTCAATCTCAACAAAGGCTCGCGCAATGGCAAGCCGTTGGTTGACCCGATCAAATCAAAATGGTTTAACCAGGTGGAATTTCGGCAGGCGGTCGCCTATTCCATCAATCGTCAAGCCATGCTGAATAACATCTACCAGGGGTTGGGCATTCTGCAAGATTCACCCGTGCTTTACCAAAGCGCATTTTATGCGGGTCCCGAAGACGGCATCCCCGCCTACGAATATAACCCCGATAAGGCCAAAGAATTGCTTGAATCGGTGGGCTTTAATTACAATGCCCAGGGTCAGCTGCTGGATGATGCGGGCAATCGCGTCCGATTTACCCTGATTACCAACTCAGGCAACAAAGTGCGAGAACTGATTATCGCCCAGATTGCTCAAGATCTAGCAGAAGTCGGCATCCAGGTAGATATCAAACCGATTTCCTTTGGGGCGCTGGTCGAAAAGCTCTCCGATAGCCTCGAATGGGAAAGCCATGTGATTAGCTTTGGCGGCGGTGGCCTCGACCCCCACGGCGGGACCAACGTTTGGAACGTCGATGGTGGCCTACATGCGTTTAATCAAAAGCCCCAGGTAGGCCAGGAGCCCATCGAAGGCCGAGAAGTTGCCCCCTGGGAGCAAGAGATTAGTGACCTATTTATCGAGGGGTCTCAAGAGCTGGATGAAGAAAAGCGCAAAGCCATCTATTATGAAACCCAAAGGCTTACCCAGGAAAATCTGCCGTTTATCTATTTGGTTAATCAATACTCTATGGTGGCGATTCGTAACAAGATCGACAACGTCAAATACTCGCCGCTGGGCTCACTTTGGAATATTTATGAACTAAAGATTTCGGAAGATTAAGCAGTGCTTAAGGGAATTGGAGGATTCCTGCACTCTGGCAAATTTGGTCGTCATAATCGGCGTAATCTGAATTCATATCCAGTAGAAAAGTCTGAGTTTTTAACCAGTTCCCTCCGCAGGGCCATAGGGGAGCAAGGTTTAGAATAGGTTCAGCGACGAATAAACGACCCTAAGCTAAAGGTCTGCATGGACGATATCGCGCGCGCATATCAAGTACTAGAGCTAGAGCCCGGGGCCACGCTCAAGGATGTCAACCAGTCCTACAAGGATCTGGTGTTTATCTGGCACCCTGACCGCATTCCGGCTGATAGAGAACGCCTGCGCGAGAAAGCGGAGGATAAGATTAAGCTGCTGAACGAAGCCCGGCAACTGGTGCGATCGCACCTCCGCAGCGGCAAACGTGCCCCAGCAGCGGCTAGCGCACCTCGGTCTTACTCTCGGCCTAGCTATCGTGACACCTACCGAGCCAATCCCTATCAATATCGCCGCTACAGCGCGTCCACAAGCGCTTCATATAGCAGTGCAAGCACCAGTTCAAGCAGTGGTGCAAACGGCTCATCTGCAGGCTATCGCAGCAGTCGCAACGGTAACGGCAGCAACGGCAATGGCAATGGTTACCACAGCAATGGCAGCAGCAACAGCTACCATAGCAACGGCTACAGCGGCAATCACTATCGCAGCAATAACCGTCCTGAGCCATCGGCAGCCTCAGAGCCTAGCAACCGGACTAATGGCTCCGGCAGTCAGCCCCATGGCTACAGTCGCCCTTCAAGTAGCACGTCTCAAAATCACTATGGGCAAAGCAGCTATTTCCGCAACCGCTCTGCCAGCAGTGATCCCGAAAGTAGCGATAACCAGCCCCGCAGCACCTATGCGGCCAATCAAGCTAAACAAACTAAGCAAAAGCCCGACCTCGAAGGGGCCGATTTTCGCAACGCCAACTTGAAGGAAAAAGATTTCTCCGGTCGCAACTTAAGCGGAGCCAACCTCGAGGGCGCAGACCTCAGCGATGCCTTTTTGCACAAAATCAACCTCAATCGGGCTAACTTGCAAAAGGCCAAGCTGTTTCGGTCCAACTTGCTACAGGCCAACCTCAGTCACGCCAACCTCCGCGAAGCCAATCTGATTGGCGCAGACCTCAGCGGCGCAGACCTCAGCGGCGCAGACCTCAGCGGGGCTAAAGTCGGCTACGGCGACAAAATCATGGTCAAAATGACCGGCGCGAAGCTAACCGGGGCCATCATGCCGAATGGCAGCATTCATGAGTAGTCAAGCTACCTCGACATCACCTCATCCAATTTCAGTCCTATGCCTGGAAAGACTCTTGAGGTAATGGTTTGCCCTAAACGATACTGCTGCTGTTGATAATCTTCGCCAGCCAGCAGACACACGGTAACTGTTTTACGTGCCTAAATCTAAAATTGGGTACTTTTTTAGACAAAACTTTAACCCACCTACCTAGGTAGGTGTCCGTCCTTTTTCTGAGTTCTTTACACTTCCTTTACAAAGCCTGCCTGCCCAGCCAATAAAGGTGAGGAAATGTACGTCAGCTTTAGCGCTTAGTCCAGATGCATCATGAATAAAGGATTTGGGTGCCTCTACTGTTTGTACATCAGCCAGGATTTCGCAAAATAGGAAGCGTAGAGAGACGGCGATGCGGCTCTGCACTATTCGAAATTAGGGGTCAACGGAAACCAGACTTTCGTCCCCACTAGCACTTATTTCACTAGCACTTATTTAGAGATTAATCCTATGGCAAGACATCAGTATGTTCGAGTTGGAATAGCGGCCATTTTGGGGAATGTACTCACCCTGGGGGTGGGGGTTGACGCTAGCCTGGCAAATTCTAGTGATGGTGACAATGTGTCCCACGGCCTCCCAGGCAGACGGATCAGCGGCGGCACTCGCCACTCTGAACATGGCTTTCGGTTTATGCAGCCTGTTGATTTGAGTGGGGCTAATGGCACCAGCGTTGACTCGCTAGTTCGCTAATCAACCTGACAGATGATTACAATTGAGCTTATCGGTTCAATAAGAGATTGAGCAATGCCTTTCCCTTCCCAGGCATGAATCCCTACGTAGAAAGACCGGACGGCCCGAAGTTCATCACCTCCTCATTGGGCTACTGGCTGAATTCCTCAATCCTCAGATACTGCCCAAATATCGAGCCGCTATCGAAAAGCGCGTTTATCAAACCAGCGGTGAAGATTCACTGTTAATCGGCATTCCAGATGTGTCAATACATTGACTACCCCCTCGACCCGGTTCCATCCTTTGATAACGAACGGGACGCTGCTTGGATGAGTCGCTACTTGCAAGACAAGGGATTGCGCTAACGATTAAAGCACTGTCTTGCTTGAGACAGGTGATATCCAACCGCCAATACGCTAGATTTGTCCACGATCGACAGCATAGACTTCCTCGTCTAAGCCTTCTACAACGAGTCTCTAGGTGAGTCTGGGAAAGCTAGTAGCATCAAATGCTCAAGACTTTAGCTTTCTCTCGATATTTTTCTATGGCTTACCCCTTTAAATCCCTGCTGACTTCATTCAGGGCTAGCCGTCAGTTTCTGCAACAAAGGGTCCCCATTTTTTTGAAGGGCCAACACTTTCAACCCTCCAGTCGGGAAAGTGTGCCGTCTAAATTTAGTCTGATAAAAAGTTTCTCAGTGATTAGCCTCAGCGGGTTTGCGATCGCAACCGCACTGCTGGCCGTTTTTTATCGCCAGCAAGCGGTGTATGATCTCGTCGTCATCACTGAGGAAAACAATGCAGCCCTGGCCGAAACCCTGGCAAATACTCTTTGGGATGACTACGGAGCCTTTTTATCAAATACTGGCAGCATCAGTGACGAGGGGCTGAGATCTCAGCCAATGACGGAGCAACTGCACCGGGATGTGCTCAATCAGCTCGAAGGGCTGCCCGTTGCCAAAGTCAAATTTTTCGATTTACAAGGGCGCACCGTTTTCTCCACCGATCCGAGTCAAATTGGAGCCGATAAAAGCCAATCTGAGGGGTTTTTATCGGCAAAATCAGGCACCGCGATCAGTCAGCTCGGTCATCGAGATACCTTTAAAGCCCTCAAAGGCACCCTTGAGGATCGCCATCTGCTCTCTAGCTATATCCCGATCACGGCTGATCGCACCCGAGGCAAAATCGTGGGTGTCGTTGAACTCTACACCGATGTAACCCCACTTTTACAGCGAATTGGGCAGACGCAGCGGGGGGTGGTTTTGGAACCAGCCAGTTCACAAGCAAGATTGGACCCCAACCATCACCATACGCACAGCTCTGATCACCCAGAGACTGACAGGCTCAGCTTTTGTTCGAATTGAGATTTCAGACAATGGTCCGGGTATTCCAGAGACCAGGCTCAACCAGCTGTTCAATCCATTCTTTACCACTAAGCCCGTGGGCAAAGGCACCGGCCTGGGGCTATCGATTAGTCACCAAATTATTGTTGAGAGCCACCAAGGCCAGCTACTATGCCAGTCTATCCCCAGAGAGGGCGCTACATTTGTAGTCGAGATTCCAATCGCCCCATCCCAAAAAAGGGGGATAAGGGGGAGCAAGTTTTGAATTTTGAATTGAACTCAAAACTTAAAACTCAAGATTCTCTGCCAACACTTGCCTCTCTGCTCCCCTTATTCCTCAACATCTTCTATATTCTTAGCATCCCACTTCAGCACCGAAGCTTGTATCCCCTCCGCCTGCTTCCGTTTAGAATCAGCCTCAAACCAGGCAATGATCTGCGCAGAGGTCAGGCTTTCAACCGATGTTTGTAAATCTGTGGCAATGTAGCCCAGCAGTTTGGCCGTTGAGAGGGTCAGCCGCGTTAAAAACTTCTCCGGCAGGGTCATCAAGGCCTTGTCCACCTCAGCAGATTCTTCTGGGGTCAGAAATTGGAGAGATTGGTCGAGCATTATTTTTCCTTGATCAAGTAGCCGCAAAGATGCTCCCCTTTCACGAGCCAGTGAGTGCGCTCCACTGAACAGTCGGGTAGCGAGATCGCAAACATCGCCAGCTCATGACCACAAATAGTGGGGTATGACTCAGCAATATGGGAAATGGCGCAGTTATGCTCTGTAATCACGTAGGCAGGCTTACCACCATTTTGTTCATCTGACACATGCCATTCAGCCATATACCCTTCGGCCTGACGCAGCTTGACCAGCCGCTTGACGCGCTCCAAGACAGCGCCCTCCCCGAGCTTATTTTGATACTCCTGGGCTTTGCGCTGCCATTGATTGCGCAAAATCGAGCCGACTTGCTCTGGCCCGACCGTCTCGGTCAGGCTATCCAGCAACGACAGCGCAAATTGATCATACTGAGACGGAAACTGGTCGCGCCCCTTGCGACTGAGCCCGTAGATGTAATTGGGGCGGCCCATCCCCTCCTGCAAGGGCTTGTGCACGATCAGGCTGTCGGACTCTAAATCCTTGAGGTGCCGCCGAATGGCCTGGGGGCTAACCTTAAGATGCTCCGCCAGGGCTTGCGCCGTCGCCTGCCCCTCTTTTAAGAGGAACTGCAAGATATCCTCTTTGGTGGACGGTTGCTGTACTGAAGTCATCGTCTTAGCGGTTGCGATCGCAAACGGAACTGTCAAGCATTGACCTAGTCAGGAATCAACTTACCTATATCGATGAGCTATAGCACCGATCAAATATGGCGTTGATGAGCCATAGTCTTAATAAACCATGACATCTATTTAAATACTGTAACAGTATTTAAACAACATAGTCGTTGCTAAAGTCTATCCCCTAAAGTAACCTAAGAATAGTAAAGCAACATTCACGTTGTTTTAATTATAGAATCATCTGGTTGTCTCAGCATCCTTCAACTCAAATGACTTTAAGCAAACCCACACAAGCCTCTGACAAAAATTTAGAGATCATGCGTAACTTTGCCCAGAGCTACGCTAAGCGCACTGGCACTTACTTTTGCGCTGACCTGGGGGTTACGGCTGTCGTAATCGAAGGCTTGGCCAAGCATAAAGAAGATCTTGGCGCACCGCTTTGCCCCTGCCGCCATTATGAAGATAAAGAAGCCGAGGTCAAGGCCACTTTTTGGAACTGTCCCTGTGTTCCCATGCAGGAACGTAAAGAGTGCCATTGCATGCTTTTCTTGACCCCTGACAACGCCTTCGTAGGCGATCAGCAAGACATCACCTTCGAAAAAATTCGCGAAGAAACCAATAAGTACTAGCCTCCATCTGAAGTCTCTTCACCCCATACACCATGAGCAGCGTTCAATCCGTCGTCAGCCAACCCTATAAATACGGATTTGTCACCGATATCGAATCCGATGTGATCCCCCGTGGTCTCAGTGAGGACATTGTCCGGACAATTTCGGCCAAGAAAAACGAACCTGCCTTCATGCTCGAGTTTCGCCTGAAGGCCTACCGAAAGTGGTTGACCCTGGCCGAGCCGCTTTGGCCCAATGTTAAATATCCGTCGATTGACTATCAGGACATCATCTATTACTCAGCGCCCAAGCAAAGCGCTAAAAAGCTCGACAGCATGGATGACGTGGATCCTGAGCTGCTAGATACCTTCGAGAAGTTGGGGATCCCGCTATCGGAGCAAAAGCGGTTGGCCAATGTGGCGGTAGATGCCGTATTTGACAGTGTGTCAGTGGCCACCACCTTCAAGAAAGATCTCGCCAAGCACGGTGTCATCTTCTGCTCGATTTCAGAAGCCGTGCATGAGCACCCCGATCTGGTTGAAAAATACCTGGGCAGCGTTGTACCCATTGGCGATAATTATTTCGCCGCCCTCAACTCGGCCGTCTTTAGCGATGGCTCCTTTGTCTACATCCCCAAGGACACAAAATGTCCGATGGACCTGTCCACCTATTTCCGGATTAATAACGGTGACTCGGGCCAGTTTGAGCGTACCCTGATTGTGGCCGAGTCCGGCAGCTCGGTCACCTACCTGGAGGGCTGCACCGCCCCCATGTATGACAGCAATCAGCTCCATGCTGCGGTGGTTGAGCTGGTAACACTAGACAACGCCGAGATCAAGTACTCCACGGTGCAAAACTGGTATGCCGGGGATGAAGAAGGCAAAGGGGGTATCTACAACTTTGTTACCAAACGCGGTCTGTGCGCGGGCAAAAATTCCAAAATCTCCTGGACCCAGGTAGAAACCGGCTCGGCCATCACCTGGAAATATCCTAGCTGCGTGCTGGTAGGCGACAACTCCGTCGGTGAGTTTTACTCCGTCGCCCTGACCAACCACCGTCAGCAGGCCGACACTGGCACCAAAATGGTCCACATCGGCAAAAACACCCGCAGCACAATTATCTCTAAAGGCATCTCCGCAGGGAAGTCCAAAAACAGCTATCGCGGCCTAGTCAAAATGGGGCCTAAGGCCAACGGGGCTCGCAACTATTCCCAGTGCGACTCCATGCTGCTGGGCGATACCTCCAACGCCAATACCTACCCTTACATCCAGGTCCAAAACAACACTGCTCGGGTCGAGCACGAAGCCTCAACCTCAAAGATTGGCGAAGACCAGCTGTTTTATTTCGCCCAGCGCGGCATCTCCCCCGAGGACGCCGTCTCGATGATCATCAGCGGCTTTTGTCGCGATGTCTTTAACGAGCTACCCATGGAGTTCGCTGCCGAGGCCGACAAGCTGCTGGCCCTCAAGCTCGAAAATAGCGTTGGGTAAGCCCTAGGGGAGGTGATGGGTAGTGGGTAGTGGGTAGTGGGTAATCAAGTTTTGAAATTTTTAGACGCCTGAGCGGCTTCCCGAAGCGTACTTTAAATTCTCAGTTTATGCTGTTCGGCGTCAGCTCAACACTTAAAACTTAGAACTTAGAATTTACTCTCTTTGCTCCCTCTACCCTCTAACCTTTACCCCCCTTCGCCCTTTCCCCTATAGCCCTGCGGGCAATAACCCTACGGGTATGGCTACGCTAGGGCTTCGCTAGCGCCTTTCA
>JBCCRZ010000112.1:0-12352 GCA_039200855.1 Cyanobacteria bacterium P01_D01_bin.44
AATGATCGGGTTGAAATCGCTGATGCGCCAGAACTGGATATTACCGATCAAATTACCCTGGCAGCTTGGGTGAATGCGGATAACTTTGATGATTGGGATGGCATTATTACTAAAGGCACTAGTGGGATTCCTTATGCACTGGATCTGCGGGCAGATGGTCGCCTTTCGTTCACCGCCAACTACAATATTGGCAATGGTAATAATGGTGGAGAATGGCTCTCTAACACTACTCTAACCACAAACCAGTGGCATCACATTGCAGCGACCTACGATGGTAATGCTGTTCGCTTTTACATCGATGGGCAGCTTGACTCAAATGTTGTCTATACAGATATTACCTTTGCGACAACATCTCAATCTTTGATATTGGGGGCTGACCTGACAGGGAGTTATTTTGACGGTGAGATTGATGATGCCCGGGTGTATAACCGAGCTTTAAGTGGTGAAGAAATTGCAGAATTGACCCAGCTTGATGCCAGCGTTGCTAATGAAGAATTTCTAGCTGGCAAAACCTATTATGGCAGTCGCTATCTTCTGACGGACTCTGTAATGACCTGGGCAGACGCCCAAGCCTATGCTGAGAGCCTGGGTGGCAACCTGGTTACGATCAATGATACGGCTGAAAATCAATGGCTCAAAAATACCTTCGGGACAACCGAGGCCTTGTGGATAGGCTTTTCGGATGCAGAAATAGAAGGGAGCTGGCAATGGAGCAGTGGAGAAACGAGTGCCTACACTGACTGGGCAACCGGACAACCTGATGATAATCAAGGTACTCAAGACTACGCCGTCTTGAGTCATATCTGGGATGCCTTCACAGATAAGTGGGATGATGTCAACGCCGATGCCTGGTTTCGAGGCATTGTCGAGATTAAGTTACCCGCTTACGCTGACTCGGGTCATGACCAACTTGTGGGGGGCAGTGGCAACGATATTCTCAATGGCGGAGCGGGTAACGATATCCTCAATGGGACAGATACTGTCTCAGTGGGCAACTTTGAGCAAGATAGTTTGACCGGCGGCACAGGGGTGGATCGCTTTATCTTGGGTGATGCTAGCCAGGCCTACTACAGCAGCCAAGGTGCTCAAGATTATGTCACCATCACAGATTTCACGTCGGGGGTCGATGTTGTGGAGCTACATGGCAGCATGGGTAGCTATCAGCAACAGCAGCAGGGCAGTAGCACAGCACTTTATTTCAATGGTCAGGAGCTGATTGCCATCTTTGAAAATACGAGCGGACTCAATCTTGCTGGCAACAGTTTTGAGTTTCTTGCCTAAGGGATAAGTAAAGTCTCATGGGATCTCACGAGTTAGCCCATGAGACCTCTGACAAGGCTAAATTTTTTTTGATAATTGATTAACAGAATTTGGAGAGATTGATGGGCAGGCATTCTTCTTATAAGCAGATCAAAATTATTCGCTTAACAGTGTTGTCAACGTTGGTGTTGTCTATATTTTCTCAAACTGTCTTAGCAGAGCAAGGTGAACCGCTCTCTCATGGCATACCCGGTCGCCGAATTGCGGGGGGGACTCGCTAGCCGATGGCATTGAGCTATTGGATTTCAAATGAAAGTTCTCTGTTGTGCTTTTGCCAATCATGTTGGGTGCCATCGCGCCAGATTTGAGGCAAGCCAGTGCCTCGGGGGGATATTGCTACAGTTTTACCCTGGCTAGCCCGATACTCGACTCGGTCAGCGTCTACTATTAATCTTGCTCTGTTACTGACCCTGCGCTTGAAGCTATCGAAGGAATCATCTGTTTGAGATTCACCGATTTCTAGGGCAAAGCCGCGATCAAATTGATGAATTGCAATCCAGGTTTGAGCGCAGTCTAAAAATGTGATGTCACCTACCTGCTGAGCGCAACTGTTTGGGAAGATGAGTTCAGGGGTTTCTGCACCGTACCAGATCAGCAGATTTTCATACTGGGCAATGGCATGGGGCTGATTGGCGTCGACACTGAGTCGGTCAAGGCCATCGTCTTCTTTGGCAATGCTTAAACTAAATCCACTCCAGTCACCGCCAGTTCCTTTTGCTAGGCTACCGAGTTGGTAGCTATGGGCAATGTAGACCGTTTCATAAAAGGCAGGGCCATACAGTTCGGCTTTCCAGTTTTCGTAATGGGGGTGGGTGCGCTGTAGCTCAATGGGTTTAGCGACCTGACGCTGTGCGATCGCAACCACCTCGTCAGGGGGCAAATAATCACTGGTGATTGCATAGATCCAATCTCGCTCAAACGCCTCTGGCGGGGGAGCTTGACCAAAGTACAGCCAGAAAAACCGGGCTGCGCCATCACCATAGGTGCGCTTTGAGGGGCCATTCCAACTGCCGCGCCAGTATTTGATCGCGGCTGAGCGATAAAGCCAGTCCAGGGCGTCCTCAGCGAGTTGTTTGACCTCGGGGTCTTTAGCAAAGTCGTACAGGTTGAGGTAAGCTGCTGTGGTGTAGCCATGGTAGACGGGGCTGTCCCACTCCCCCATGCCAATGTCGAGCAGTGTAGAGACGTAGCGTTCCAGGTGGGCCTTATAAATCAAACGGGTGTCTTCGTTGCCGGTTTCCTCCGCCATCAGGTAGACCGAGGTTTCTCTCATAGCCCGTAAGTTATCGGTGTTGCGACAATCCACGGGGGTCTCACAGTCGTCGGTGGAGCGCTCCCAAAATTTACGAGGTGGGTTCGCTTTGCGGCTGAGCGGGTCGGTCAGGGTGAACGTGTGCATGGCTTCCCACATGCGCTGTCGGTAGGCGGGGTTGAGCTGATCACCGAAGTAAAAGTATTTGCGTATCTGGCCTTTGAGGGTAAAGCCAGAGAGCAGGTCAACGCCCTGGGTTTCGGTGGCCTGGGGGTCAATCTGCTGCAAAAATTCGATGGCCGATGGCTTCTGCCCCCACAGAACATTCGCCATTGCCAGGGGATAGGAATTTTTTTCGTATTCGTAGGCGATGCTGCCGTAGGAGTCGACGGTGGCTAGCTGGATCAGGGCCAGCTGCGATCGCATCCGAAACATCAAAATCCACCAAATTTCTTGCATGGGTTGCCTGGTCAGTATCTATGCTTCACTTTAGCTTAGTGATTGGCATGCAATGATAGGCTCTATTTCAGAGGGGAAGCGATCTCGAAGAAGCTAGCTGATTGGCAAAGCTGCAAGCGTCCGTTCTGCAAACCAGAGGCTACCAACTAAGATCAGGCCCACCGAAATCACTTGCTGCAAATGCCAAGACCATCGATAGTGCCCAAGTGTTTGCAGCCCTAAAAAGGTGATGATCACAATCCCAATTTGGCCTAACTCCACACCTAAATTAAAGCTGGCTAGGGAGAGGACTAAATTACCCTGGGTCTCGGTCAGGTCCCGTAAGATGTTGGCAAACCCTAGCCCATGGATCAGACCAAACACAAAGGTGATACCCCAGCGATGTTGTAGCCGCTTTAGCCACAGGTTATCAATGGCGACATAAATGATGGAGAGCGCGATCAGGCTTTCTACTAGAGCCGTGGGTAAAGTCACTATGTTTAGCACAGCCAGAGACAAGGTGAGCGAGTGGGCCAGGGTAAACGCTGTGACAATTTTGACCAGATGAAGCAGTGTCCCACCAGGAAGCAAGAGGGCGACTAAAAATAAGATGTGGTCATAGCCGGTGAAGATGTGCTCAATCCCCAGTTTAAGAAAACTGGCAAATTGGGCCTGCCATAAAGGGGATTGACTGAGTGTGAAGACTGGGTTGGTTGGGGTAAAGACAAAATTGTGGGTATTGCCATCTGCCAAAATAGTCGTTAAGCATTGGGCATTGGGCATCTCGGGGGGAAACAGACCATAACGAAGGGAAAGACCCTCCTTAAAGGAGTCGCCTGTGTATTGCAGCAGGAAGGTACTGTGGGCTGCTCGCTCAGGAGCCGAAGGAGTTGAACTTTCAGCGGTGAGGGTGAGTCTGGCGGGTGTCTGTTGGGCAGCGGTGACAACAATGCGATCGCGAAAGTAATCTTCTAACTGAGCCTGATATTTCTCAAGTTCGGCTGTGGCGATCATCCCATCCCCATCGTCATCGGCAAACTCAACTAGCCCAGTGGGAATTGTTAATGTCATCTGGAGGAGCGTATCCTCCACAACAATATCGGCTACAGCCAGATCAGCCCAATGGGCTGACGCTAGGGGAGCATAGATGCCTGTAAAAATCAGGGCTCCTAGAAACGAGAGGAGCGTCAATCGTAGATAGTGAAGCGCTTTTTGCATGATGATTACCCGTAATGTTTATTCTAGTCCCCAGATTTGTCGATCTCTCTCACTGAAGATTGGATCGACCGCTTGGGCCTTAAGGAAGTAAGTCTCAGCCTGTTGTGCATTGCCCAGTTGTTGCTCAACTCGCCCTGCCCGGTAGAAAATAACGGCTTGCTGAGGACCAGCGTGGTTGGTCGCGATGGCCTCGCGTAAGATATCCTGAGCTGTTTGCCAGCGGCCCAGGCGGGTGAGTACCCAGGCATAAGTATCTAAGGTATCCACGTCTCGCCGAACTTTGAGATCGGCTTCCATCAGTGTCAAGGCCTCGGGTAAGTCGAGATCGCGACCCCGGGCTAACAGTAGCCGCGCCAGTTCTCTACGGTGACCAAAAGTGCTCAAGTCTTGATGCTGGCGAAACAGAGCTTCTGCCTGCTGCCAAAGGGCTTCAGCCCGTTGTGAATCGCCGCGCAAGGCCGCAGTCTGAGCCATGCCCTGTAGTGCAACATGATCCCATACGTTGGGATAATCTTGGGCGATAAAGACCTGGTTGTATAGTTTCTCGGCGGTACGATATTGGCCGAGGCGAGTTTTGAGCTGTGCCGACTGGGTCAGCGCCAGGGGGTAGCGCGGTAAAATTCGCAGGGCCTCCCGGTAAAGCTGCTCGGCTTTCTTGACCTCTCCTCGACTGGCGTAGAATCGCCCCATCAGGGTTCTCGTCCAGGCAGAGCTACCGGCTTCTTCGGGTTCCTCGGCGGACAAGGCTCGATCAAAGTCTTGCAGGGCTTTGGTTTCTTGACCCTGAGCAATATGGGCTAGGGCTCGCAAGGTATAGGTGCCGAGGGTGGGGATGGTTTCGACCAGTTGCTCGGCTGCGATCGCAGCTTCACCCGGATTCCCTTTGCCTAAATGGGCGGTCACCAAAATTGCCAGAGCATCTTCATGGCGGGGCTGTAGGGTCAGGACTTGTTGGGCCAGCTCAATGGCCCGATCAAAGTTGTGCTGGGCTTCGGCAACTTTCGCCTGGGCCAATAGTGCCCCCGTATTGTTAAACGGTAGATTATTCAGTGATTGTTGAGCGTTTTGTTCTGCAAGCAAATACCAGTTGGCATCGCCGGTTGCCCTGGCTAACTTGAGATAAACGGTTGCCAGGGCGGCCTGGTTGAGACCATCTTTGGGGTTTTGGTGAATGCGGGTTTTGTAGAAGACTAATTCTTGTTCGAGTTGCCCCGTGATGTCCAGGGCTTGGGGGGATGTAAAGGGGTAGCGATAGGGGGTGCCGGTTGGGAACAAAGCCCTCTGGGTGAGCAGAAGGGTGCTGACAAGGAGTCCTGTCCCCAGCAGGAGTCGGAACCCAAGTTTTGAGGGTTGATACCTGAGTATGTGTGTCATCGGAGAATGTGTGTTAGATATGCGTTAATCTTCTGCGTTGGCCCCCAAACCTCCAATATTGGGGAGTTTTGAGTCTGGTCTCCTCGACTCGACTGAGCGCTCGCCGAACGTCCAATATTGAAGAGTCAGGGGGCCTCGGTTAATGAGATGTCATTAGGAGAGCTGATTTTAGTTCGGCAACGCCAGGTATGGAAAGGTGGCTTCTAGCGGATCATGCCCTTGGGACGGGTTGCCGGGGGTGCCCTCGTAGGAGACGTTGTCGGTTGTGATCGCGCCGTCAGTTAGCACACTCAAGGTAATGTCAATCACATCATCCTCAAGCATACGTCCCCGCACAGGGCTGCCTTTGGCATTGAGATCATTGGCATAGCCGCTAGGGCCACTGGTATCAATACGCATCACATCCGGTAAAAAGGCCCCTAGCAAAGCATCGGCCCTGTCTTCAGTGTTGCCCACCGCCAGTAGGGTTTGCTTCGCCTGGGCCACGATTGGTCCAGCAATGTCAGCCGCTGGGTTTTGTCCCGCCAAAGCAGCGGCTTCAAAATCAGGCCCCACACTGTTGAGGGCATTCAAAAAATCATTAGTGAGAATCAGTCCTTCGTTGATGGCGGGCCGCGCTAACCGCTCAACCTGAACGTATTCACCCTCGTCACCTGGTGTTGAAACGGTTGTCCACACATCAAAGACATCGGCATGGCTGTGCCCCTGTAAAAACGATTTAGGAACACTAACCGCAATCGTATTGACGTTGTAACCTGTGGTAAAGTCAACCGCTTTTTCAGGAGTACGGAATCCTACGGCGGGGCCAATACCTGCTGCCCCAGCCCGGACTCGGAAGAACTGTTCCACATCAAAGAAGAACGGGTCTTCTCGTAGCCCAGCGAAGACCTTCAAGGATTCCCCCCCTAACGAGACATT
The DNA here is from genome assembly GCA_039200855.1 of Cyanobacteria bacterium P01_D01_bin.44. Classification (GTDB taxonomy): domain Bacteria; phylum Cyanobacteriota; class Cyanobacteriia; order Phormidesmidales; family Phormidesmidaceae; genus SIO4C1. The sequence continues at coordinate 6,521 of JBCCRZ010000112.1, forward strand.
GCTCACATTTGCAGAACTGTCTAAAATTGAGGTGGTAATCGCTGTTGCAGTCTCTGCCTTGCCATCACGAATGGCTGTAATCGTCATCTGTTGTTCTTGTTTTTCATTGGGCGCACTGAACTCGAATTGCAGCGTTACATCTGCCTGCCCGGTCACTGCCGACTCTTTATTCTGCATTTGTGAAATGTGGAACTCATAGCGGGCATTGGTGCTGAAGTAATACTGTTGGCGAGCCAGCGAACGTGGGTTGGTATTCATTACCAATACCAGATCATCGCTGGACGCCTGAGGATTTTGATCGCCTTCGCGAAAGACATACAGATCGGTCAGGTTGAGGTTGCGACCTTTGGTATCGACCTCGCCGTCGTCGTGGTCAGATGCCTGCAAATAGTGGGCTGCACCGCCCAGCATCAGGGCTGTGCCGAGCACAACGCTGGTGAATCGAACTGCACTACGGCGATTCAATCGGGGCCGCTTAAAGATGTTGAAAGATTGAGGGAACTTGATCATTGTGTATTTCTCCTGAAGAATGATAAGGATGAGCCCAAAGGCATTTTTGCCTGGAGGCGATAGTTGAATCGTCATGACAATGACCTGGGGTATATAAGGAGGAATCGATGGTTGGCGAAAAATGGCACAAGACTCCCTGTCAATGCAGAAAAGGCTTTTCTGCATTGCTTATCAGCCCGGGTTGTTGTCAATCTAAATTCGTCAATCTAGAGAGGTATACGTGGAGGTCGTTGAATTGGATCTCTTGACCGACATTTTTTTTGAAGAGTTACCCCCCGCGCATGCCCCTAACCGTTGCGAGCGATGAACTTCCGCTGATCCGTCAAATTATTGAGCGTGATCAGACGGCTTTGAGCCAGCTTTATGATCGCTATGCCCGCGTGATGTATTCCCTTGCTTTCAAAATGCTGGGCTCGGTCGAAGAAGCTGAGGAAGTTGTGTTAGATGTTTTTTCTCAAGTGTGGCGAGATGCTCACCGCTATGACGCCAGCCGCAGTCGAGTCGATGCCTGGCTCTTTATGATCACCCGTAGCCGTGCCCTCGACCGACTCAGAAAACGCCAGCGCCAGTCAAAGGTGATGGAGGTAGCGACGGTCGCTGCCCAGGGCACTGACGTTGAAAAAACGGACTTGCCCGAAGACAATTTGTTGATTACCGAGCGACGTGAGCAAGTCACGGCTGCTTTGGGGCAACTGCCCCCTGAGCAGCGACAGATTATTGAACTGGCCTATTTTCAAGGGTTGAGCCAGAGCGAAATCGCCCAGCGCACCGGGCTGAAATTGGGGACGGTCAAAACCCGGGTTCGGCTTGGCTTGAATAAACTGAGAAAGTGCTTAGATATGGCTTAACCCCTTATAGAAATTAGCTGAGATCCAATTCAGAACAATCAGCGTATACCTGAGTAGAGCCCTCAATAGATTTTCCTTGAGATATTTGACGATGCGATCGCGCTAAGATAAAGCCATGACTTATCCTGAGCAGCCACTCACTCCAGACGATACGCTAGCTGACGAGCAAGCGCTCGCCGCAATCCAGGCGTTAGGGGCCCTCAACGGAAATCGTGATGATCACGCTGAGATGCCAACGTCAGTGACCTTTGCTCAGCAAGTCAGCAACTACGAATCCACCCTTGCAGCTATTCCCTACAGCATACCGTCAGTGCCGATAGCTGCCGATCTAAAGTCGCGCTTGTTTCAGCGCATTGCTGGTGAATCAGCCCATCTAGAGGTGGGTCCACACTCAGCTAAACTAATTGAACTTTTAAAGTACTCTGTTGAGGAGCTCAAGCGGCAAGCAGCCACTTTGGCCTGGGCTCCGATGGCGGGGGCTAACGCTGAGCTGGCTATCTGGCAGATCGATGATCTGCATCGTGAGGTGGCTTTCTTTGTGAGGGCAGCTGTTGGTGGCACTTTTCCAAATCATGCCCACGCCAGTGGTGAAACGGTCCTGGTGCTAGACGGCGATTTTGTCGTTGAGGGAAATGTTTATAGCGTGGGCGATCGTATCAGCGCATTGGGGAGTACTGCTCACCAGCCTGAAACCCAGGAAGGGTGTCTTCTATTTTGTATCTCGTCCATAGATGACGAAATTTTAGGCTAGGCATCAGGTTCTTGCGAAACTGAGAAGCCTTTGGTTGTAGGGCATGTGCCAGATGTGAGGGTCTGCAGCCAGATCTTTTCGTTGTAAGCCACATCGCCATGGTCCGCTTCGTGCCTGTGGGTTTCGCCCATCAGGGCTCAGGCACAGCGGCTTCGTAAATGGCTCCTTTGGGGGTCGAATGGCTGCTGACCTCTACTATCTCAATCAGAGTGGGGGCATTGCTTGAGCGTCTTGCGCATGGCTGTTACCTGCTTTTTCATGCGAAACGTTGGGGCTACCAATCTAAAACAAAGACCTCAGCACCAAAATCCTCAACGTTGCCGCTCAAGTTATTGACCGGCAACTCAAAGCGTGCCCAGCGATATGGCTCAATCACCGGTGCAATGGCTGTCTCAGTATTGTATTGCTCTGAGGTATGAACCATGCCGTAAATGCCCGCCTCGACGGTCGGCTCTGATGTTGGGTTATATAAACTACCTACCAACATCGGCCCAAGCTCAGGATCACTGACAAATTCTACATATTCAAGGAGCGGCAAATTAACCTCTGGCTGGCTTGATACAGCAGATTGCAGATAAGGCAAATTGTCCTGCTGCTGAGTCAGTCCATAAGGTTGAATACTCGGGTCGGGGCTGGACAAAGAGCCGCTCGGGGCAGCGGGTGATGAGTCGCCACATAGGTGCCCCAAATTTACCGTCTGACCACGCAGATGCATATAGCAAATCGGATCAGCGGCAGCAGGCTGTAGGATAAAGGCTAGTGGGGGCAGGGCTAGCAACGAAGCAGTAACGATTAGGTGGATGCGCATCAGGAAGCTTACAGAAACATCTAAATTTCTGAATAACAGACGCTACGATTTTCATTTATTGCCCTTTGCTACCTATCAGGCAAAAATCACCGAACCTTTACAGGGCTTTACCAAAAGAATGTATAACAGCTGATTGACTCACAAAAGTTCTAAGCCTTAAGCCATACGTGATGTCAACCAGCGGCTGGCAGCCGCGCCTACCGATGCACTCGCGTTAGCGGCCCTACGGGTCGATATCAGGTGGTTTCTCACTAAAAAGCCTCGCACCCACCACAGTTAGACGGGGTACGAGGCTGGCTCAAGTAATCCTTCTGATCTAGCCTGCGACCATTTCCTTGAAGGCTTTGCCTGGGGAAAAGGCGGGCACCGTTGTAGCCGGAATGGTCATGGTCTCCCCTGTTTTTGGATTGCGACCTTCCCGGGCTTTGCGATCGCGGGGTTCGAAGCTACCAAAGCCTACTAGCGTCACTTTATCGCCGCTAGAGACCGTTTCCATCAGAGTCTCAATTGTCGCTGTCAGGACAGAGTCGGCTGTCTTTTTAGGGACGCCCACCTTATCAGCGATCACATCGATCAATTCACCTTTGTTCATATCTTGAAAACCAAGTCATCCCGGTCTTTCTAACATGAGAGCCTAGAAAGCGCAAGGGTTTACCTGATTTGAAAGGCTAATTACCGCCGTCTTAACACACGAATGGGTTGCTTGAAACGCCCTTGAAACAGCTGGAACGCTTTCTACACAAGCACTGTCTGGCCAAGCTTCTAGCGATTAGTGTTTGACTATGGGCTTTTGACTGACTATCGGCTTTTGGCGGTGGGCTTTTGACTATCGGCTTTTGACTATCGGCTTTTGACTATGGGCTTTTGACTATGGGCTGAGGGATATTGCTTAAAATGCAGCCGACAAAAACGGTAGGACAGTCTTTGCCACGTCTTCTCCGTATTCCTCTGCCATGCCCAAGGTGCCCGACAGGCGTGCGGCTTGCACCTGGGGCAATGTAACCATCGCCTCCATCTCTGCCTTAGAGGCGGCAGGGGCCTGCTCGCCCACAATCACCATTACCGGCACGGATAGCGGGTCAAAATAGGCTAGAAAGTCGGCCCGCGTCTGCACCGGGTCTAGCCCGCCCGTGACAAATGCGGCGGGCGCATAGCGGGCACCTGGCTGCTGGGTGGTCTGGTGACGCTGGGCGATATAGTCGGGGGTCAGCTTGGCCTCATCAACAAAGACATGGCGGCGATACATCCATTTGAGAAAGGCGGGTCGGGTATTTAAGCCGTAGAGAGCCTGGCCTATTAGGTGCGATCGCACCAGCCCCCTCACCCCACGACGCACTGGCTCAGATGCCCCCATCACTGCCAATGGCCCTCGCCAGGTGGGAGCCACCAGGACAATCTTTGACCAGGCATCGGGTAATACCTTGGACAGACCCAGGGCGTAGCCAGCCGCATGGCCAGCCGCGACCACGGCTACGGGTTCCCTAAACTGCTCGCTCACAAAGTCACGTAAAAACTGTTTGTACAGCGAAGGTTGATACTCTAAGCGTAGCCGATCGGAATCGCCAAAGCCCGGCCAGTCAACCACCGTAACCTGATAAGTGGGCGCTAATTGAGCGGCTAATGTGGCCATCTCCGTGCGGGTCGAGACGGTGCTAAAAGCGGGTAACAACAACACAGGCTGTCCTGTACCCAGGGTTTCATAGGTAACAGTGATGGGCCGCCCTTGCCACTGCCAGCGATAGGTGGCTACGATGCCGTTGAGTTGCGTGGGTGATGCTAAGCCAGTCATGAAAGCCTCCATAGGAAAGGTGACCGTGTTTAGAATTGTACAGAATGAAGGATATCCCACAGCTGAGAAATTGAGTTTTTGGGGATCAGCCCAAAGGAGTTTACGCTCTATGTATAACACTATCTGGAGAAGCTATATCGCCAGGGTTTACACTACGGATTAGCCCTTTTTCAGGTTTCTAGATGAGAAAGCCACAAACCGTCAAAGCATTGGAAACGTTAGGGCGTGTTCAACTCTCCAAGCATTTTTTTATGCGGGAGTTTCTGTATTCAGAAATCTCTCAAATTGAGGGTATCCCCAATCTTCCTGACGATCCAGAGTTAGCGATCGCAGCTGGGAAAAATCTATGTGAAAATGTGATTGAGCCTATTCAAGCCGCCTTGGGTCGGATTAGCATTCGCTCCGCCTATCGATCTGGCGCAGTCAACGCCAGAGGGGCAGAAAATAATAACCAATATAGCTGTGCCAGCAATCAAAAAAACTACGCGAGACATATCTGGGATGTTAGGGATGCCGATGGGTATATGGGGGCAACCGCCTGCATCGTAGTGACCTCATTTCTCCCTTACTATGCGCGTACCCAGGATTGGACCGCTCTGGCCTGGTGGATCCATGATCATGTTGATGCCTATGCAGACATGATGTTTTTTCCAAAATATGCAGCCTTTAATATTAGTTGGCGAGAGAATCCTCAATGTTTGAAAATAATCTATAGCTACGTGCAAAACCCCCACAATGGAAAGCGTGGCATCTTAACCAAGGCAGGTATGGAGAATTTTGCAGGCTCCCACGAACCGTTTTATCGAGATTTTCTAAAAGAGTTGTCAGGCAGCTAGGGAATTAACCCGTTTTAAGGTCCAAGTTTTGAGTTAGGCGCACACCTTAAAACAGGGCTAGAACAGATATGTAAGAATGATTTAGACCAATCGTAAGGTCTCCGGTTGGAAATGTGGCGCATATCCCTGGATTGATTTCAACTCAGGGGTGCGGTAAGTCAGCTGCTTGCTGGTCATTTTGCCCAGGCTGACTAACGATTCTGCCATTTTGATCGCAGCGGCAACGGCATCAATCACGGGCACATCCAAGCGGTCTTCGAGTTGTGTTTCGAGGCCGCTCATGCCAGCGC
>JBCCRZ010000113.1:0-12293 GCA_039200855.1 Cyanobacteria bacterium P01_D01_bin.44
AATTGGGTCAGGCCCCATTGGGGATTGGAAAAAGGGGTCACCCCAGCGATGAAAATGGGATTTTGTTCTCGTCCATTCACGATCTTGGAATTGCTCACTAGAAAAGGCTTCTCAAGTATGTCCTGTTAACAGACCAGTGCCCTTTGAAATTGATGGCATATTTCAAGCAGGTGATAGTTGATCCAGGCTGCGAATAGGCTTTCCTCGCCATCGTAGGATGGCACAAGCGTGGGCTTTTTTCAGCATTAACTGATCAGCTAGTCGGGTCAGCTCATTCAGTTTGTTTTGCTCACTTTCTGTCAACGAGCCATGCTGGTTCTTACTCAATAATTCAAGATGCTGTTCTCGCTGCGTTTGCGATATCTGACTGCGAGCAATTTGGCGCAGTTCGTCAATGCTCAATGTCTGCATCCGGAGCAATTCGGCCTGCATTTCTGATGGCGCACTCTCTACATCAGGCGGCAGATTACCTGCAATGCTTTGGAGTACTAAATCTCCCAATGGCTGATCAGTCAACTCTGCTAGCGTTCTGAGGCGCTGAACTAGTGATTCAGGAAGGTCTATAGTCAGTTGCATAGTGTGCTCAGACAGCTTGCCGTATCAAGTTCTAATTTCTAGCATATAAGCTTTGCTTACAGCATAGCTGATTCAAAAATAGCGCCCCGCAAAACTGACGCGGGGACAGGGGGACACAGAAAAATTATGGTTCAGAGTCGCCGCGTCCTCCCCTCTCCGCGTCCTCCCCTCTCCGCGTCCTCCCTGACCCAAATGATCTTGGCACAATCCTAGAATGGGAGGCGAAACCCACCGGGAATCGACAACTCATCTTGAATCTCATCGATCACCCGATCGGTTACGCGGTCAACAACCACATTGGCAACGGCGTTGAGGGCCGCGTTGGCGAAACTGCTATTGCCGGTGGCAGCCACATCAAAGACGCAACCGTCCATCATGTCTTCCTCAACGCCAGCAACTTCGCATTCGGCCACGGCGGCCTCCAGGTCAGCGTCGCTGACGCCGTTGAGGGTGAGGAACTGGTCAGGGAAGCCACGATTAGTAAAGCTGGCGGTGGTCATCCCTGGGGGATAGTCAAACAGCGACTCAGCCTGGTTGATGCGCCAGCTGTCGCCAAATTGACGGTTGAGCTGCTCAAAGTACGCAGTTTCAATTTCTTGCACCGGAATTACCGCTGGCAGAACCCGATCCAGGCTATTGGTCGCCACGCTATAGGTGGAGCGGGTGGGCAAAGCTGTCCCGTCGCGGGCGATCAGGTCGTCATTGGGGTTGCCGTTATAGTTGCCGAGCAGACCCAGCATCTGGTTTCTGAGATCGCGACTCACAATCGGCATAATATTCAAAAATCTGACCCCGCTGACGGTAATCACCTTGACCGCGACCTGGTCCCCACTGGGCCACAGCACGGTGTAGTGACGATCGTCCTGGCGCTGAATCTCGCCGCCGTCGGGCAGGGCAAAGGCGTCATCTGTAAAATCAATGGGCTGACCATCCACCCAAACTGGGTTGCCGCTGCCGTCCGGGGTGTCTTGCACATAGATGCCAACGCGATGATCGCAGACCCGCATGGCCACTGCCGTGTTCAGCGACAGACTATTGCGGTTGGGCACCTGGGCCTGACGAGCCTGGACTTCAAAGTTGCGATCGCGGGCATGGGTCAAGATGAACTCACCCACCGTTTGAAAGCCGTAGTGAAAACCGTCAAAGGTTTGGATATGGGGGTCACCATAGCTGCGCCCCTGGGCGATGTCTTGGGAAACAGGCCGTTTTTCACAGAAGGAATGGCTGGTTTGGGAAACGGCTGGCTGGGCGGTGAAGGTCAGACTGGCCAAAAGACCTGCCAAAAATAGACCCAGAAAGCGTTTGAGGGCTCCAGAGTTCAAGGGATACATAAAAAGCGATGCCATGTGTTGGTCATCCCTTTCTACAGACGCGATCCCAGCCATTCCGTTGAGAATCTGTGAAGTTCGTGGGGTGGTCGTTGCCGATATGTCTACCTAAGCCGACTTAACCATGCGTGGATTCCAGCGAGAGCGTTGTTCCTCGATGTGCATATTTTCTGTGTTCTTTTTCAGATGCCGTGGACTACTTTCAAAAGCCAAAGAGGATGGTAGCGCATCGGGCCCGTACTCTGCTCGAATGAAGGCAGTGATTGCCTCATAGGGGGGGGAGAAGATCTGATCAGAGAATTTGGAGGTGGATGATGGGTACTGTTTGAGGGCGGCGGAAAATAGCCCTGTCCCGTCATCAAAGAAGCGCTCTGTGGTCTCTCCATACTGGTCATAGGCGTAAAATGCCAGATCTTCAGACGCGTTTGCGGCCACCCAAGACACATAGGACCAATATTCACTAAAGGTGCCAAACTCATTGGCAGAGCGCATCATCAGCAACAGCCAGTGATCGGTAGATTCGTAATATTTGCCAACCTGTTGCTTGAATGATTGCAAATGCGCCTGCTTGAACCACATATGGTGGGGGATGAAAGTTCCCTCAAGGTCAGTTAAGGGCTTCACGCCCAGCACTGAGAAAATCCATTTGTCCCACTTTGACACGATGCTGGCATTGCCCCAGGCGTTGTGCTGCAGCAGCGCAAACAGATGTTGAATCTTGCCCTGAGCCTCCCGAATCAGGGGCCAGGTATCGACCGGGAGCAGATCACTGTCCCAGACGACATACCATTCGCTCAGGTCAGCAATGCCTTCAAAGGCACCAAGCTTTAGCAACTGCTGATAAAACCAGCCTGGGGTATACAGAGATTCGCCCAGATCAAGCTCTGCACAAATCGCTTCTTTAGTGAGCCCGACGGTTTGAAAAAAGGTCTCCTCTTCATGGATGTGGAGCGAGGCTGTTTGCCAGTCTTGAGAGACTGTTCTGAGCAGCTGTGCCTCAGGGGCGGGGGTAATGATATGGATAGAGCGGGGTTGGTAGTGAGTTGTCAGCCCCTCCATAACCGCTCTCGTGTTCCAGCGTACTTTGTAGAGTGGAATAACAAAGTCAAAAGTCTCTTGTGTCATGGTTTGAAGTCCTTAGAAACATTGGCGATGAGGCAAACTCTGCTGGGGCCTTGCTTCCTCAACGCTGAGGGCTTCAGCGCCTGCAAGATAGGAATTTGGGGACTGCCCCGAAATCCTGGCTGCCTGCCCCCGGTACCGCAGGGCGGGCACCAGGCACCGCCCCTACAGAGGCATCCAATCCACCTCAGAATCGGGGTGACTCCATTCGGATTGGGTAATACCCACTTACACGGCTGATAGCGCCTCCACTGGCTCCCCCCCGTGGGCGGACTGGTGAGAAGCGACTGCTTCAGCCAGGCTATGGCCCACGGTTGAGGGGTCCTCCAGACCTACATCGCTACAGAGTGGATCAATCCCTAACCCCTGTCGCGGATAGTCGGCACAAATTGCCTGGTACTCATCGATGGCTTTGTAAAGCTGATCACGGGTTAGCGTGTTCAAATAGGCGCATTTACCAATCTCACCCTTAGGGAGGGGGGCGGCCAGATTTTGGCCTCGCTTTTGGACGATTTTCTCTTGAGAGGCCCATAGGGTGCCTTTCTTGAGCAGGATGTCGTGCCACAGGCTCAGCCCAAAGGCGCTGATCAGACGGAGAATTCGATGGAAATCTTCCTCAGAGATCCAGTTCATGCGGTAGCTCAAGTAGGCCCCAAAGCCCATACCGATGGAAACGGCATGCCCGTGCAGGAGGCCGGCTTCGATCTCAAACCCTGGGGACCAGGTGTGCCCATAGGCGTGGGGGCGGCACTGGTGGGTCTCATAGAGGTTGTCATACTCTGCGGCGACATAGCTACGTAGGGCCGCCCCGAGGATTTTTTGCGAGAGGGCGTTAATTGGATCCTCAGGTTTGCAGTTGATTGTGCCGAAGCTAGTCGTAATCAACGCTGGTCCGGCTTTCTCTAAATCGCGGAACAGGTCTGCATCTTTGACCACGGCCATTTTGACAATTTCAATGATGCCATGGCGCAACCAGCCTTCGCGCAGGGTTTTGAAGAAAAAGCGATCGGTAATCGAGAGCACTGGCGGATGGTAAGCCCCGAAGAGATTTTTATAGCCAAAGCCATCGCAGCAGGTGCGGGGCGATGGGCCTGCATCAATACCCGCCACAATTGAGGTAGACAGCATCACATAAGGGGTATTGCGATGGTACAGCGCGCAGGCAAGACCCGCCGTATCAGCTAGCACGCCCCCCCCCATAATCAGTACTGGCTCATTACGAGAAACGCCAAGGTGCTTGAGGTCACCGAGCATTCGTTCGACGGTAGAGATGCCTTTATCCACCTCCATCGCCCGATAGATCAGTTTTTCGAGGTGGATGCCGTGATAGTGAAAATAGTGCTCAACCTGCTCACCGTAGTAACGCTCTACATTCTGGTCTACCAGGCAAATACAGCGCCCAAAAGAGACATACATATCTCTCAAGATTAGCTGTTCAGGATCTAATACATTATCGATGAGCTTAATCGATGTGAATGTACTCGACCGCATCACTGCTTCGATGGTTCGATCATCGACGGTGCTTTCAACATAACCACGACTCTCGCGATAGCTAGAGGTCGGGTACACCGCGTGGGGATTTTCCTCGACAAGACGCGCTGCCAAATCCTGGTAAAATTCTCCCAGTTGGCTGTGTACGAGACGCTCTAAAAGCTTGTGCTCACCTAGCTCGGACGGGTGTACTCGGTTTGCAAATGCATACCACTCAGCGCCTGCGGCTTGATCAAAAGCGGAAATCAGCTCTGCAAGCAGACCAAAAAAGCGGCTAAGTGAGAAGTTAAGACAGCTTCGGAGACTACGGCAGGCTGACAGGCCCTCGACTGCTCCGACATCAGCAAACGCTTTGCCTAGCTCTTTAGAAAAGGCCGGGCTGTCAATGAGTGAAAGCAGCAAGCTCTTAAGTGGCTCACTGCAACAAACAGCTTCAATGGCATTATCCAAGTTTTGATATGCCAGAGCATCGCTATCGTAAGTAGCGACAAAAGTCTTAATCGCCGAAATGGTCTTTGTCATTACTCGTCCAGAAAAAACACACTCGAAATCTTGTTGAAAAATATTAAGTTGTTTCCCAGGGTAACCTAAATCGCTGTTGCGGATATTAAAAAAAGATTATGTATCTGAGCTTGCTAAGAAGCTTAGGATAAAATCTAGGGTTAAACGGTATTCTGCTACACCGCATAACCGTATAATTCTACACAAATATCCTTTGGACAGTATAGAGTTATACAAAGATGGTCGCGATCGCGCAGGCATTGACGGATCAGTTTGCACCGAACGACCCTATCTGACCAGATTGCAATTAAGGCAGTCTTAAGGGCGGCTCTCTAAACGTCTGTTAGCCCAGCTCAAATTAGAAAAATTTCAAGTAGCGCTGAATCTCCCAGTCTGAGATGTGGCAATGGTAATCTTCCCATTCTTGGGTCTTAAAGTCTACGTAGGTTTGGTACATGAGGGGACCCATGACGGTTTTGCTCAAGGGATCGGCGGCAAAGGCTGCGATCGCATCCCCTAAAGTCTTTGGCAACGTCTCTATTCCCATGACCTTCAGCTCATCCAGGGAATAGGTATACATATTTTCCGTGTGGGGTTTGCCGGGGTCGAGACCTTCGCGAATCCCCTCTAAGCCAGCGGCCAAAATCATCGCGGCCCCCAGGTAAAGATTGGTAGAAATGTCGGCTGCGCGACATTCTACCCGCCCACCGCCGAGGGGAATGCGCAGCATGTTGGTGCGGTTATTGTTGCCGTAGCAGACATAGACAGGAGCCCAAGTAAAGCCAGACATGCTGCCCTTACGGATAAGTCGCTTGTAGCTATTAACCGTTGGGCAGGTCACTGACACAATCGCTTTGGCATGTTTTAGCACCCCAGCGATAAAGTGATAGCCTAGCTTCGAGAGGCCACAGGGGTCGCTGGGGTCTTCAAACAAGTTTTCCCCCGTCTCTAGATCCGCCAGGGACATATTGTAGTGGGCACCGCTGCCGGTCTGGTTGGCGTAGGGTTTGGGCATAAAGCTGGCAAAGTACCCCTGCTCACAGGCCAGCTCTTTGACCATCAGCCGAAAGAACGTCAGCCGGTCGGCCATTTTGAGGGCGTCGCAGTAGGTGAAATCGGTCTCAAACTGCCCCTGGGCATCCTCGTGGTCAAAGGAATACACATCCCAGCCCAGGCTGTTCATGGCGCTGACGATGCGGTCGATAATCTTGTAATTGTCGAGGACCGTCGGGAGGGCATAGGCCGCTTTAGGGAGCGTGTCGCGATCGCTGACGGGGCCAAACCCGGTTTCGGTTTCTTTGAAGATAAAAAACTCGGTCTCAATGCCGAGGTTAAAACGATAGCCCATGTCTGCGGCTTGTTTAAGCATATTTTTAAGAATGGTGCGACAGCAGGCTTCAAAGGGTTTTTCGGAGAGATATAGGTCGCTGGCAAACCAAACGATTTCTGGGTTCCAGGGTAAGACAGTGGCGCTGTCGGGGTCGGGCATGGTGGCGACTTCGTCATCGTTGATCTCCTGGGGGACGCCGTCTAGTGCCGCGCCGGTAAATAGCTCTGAGCCCTGCATCATCCGGTCAAAGTGACTCATGGGGACGACTTTGCCTTTGCACATGCCGTGGAGATCGACAAAGCTTGCCATCGCATATTTTACGCCCTTTTCCTGGAGGGACTGTTGTAAGGATTGGAGGTCTGGGGAGAGAGGTTTGATGTTGGGGTAGGGCATGGGGTGGAGGGTAGTGGGTAGAGGGTGGAGGGTGGAGGGTAGTGGGTGGAGGGTAGTGGGTGGAGGGTGGAGGGTAGAGGGTAGGTGGGGGAGAGCTGCGCCTAAGCTTTGAGGGTTGTTTTTTGTTCTAGGGGAGGGGGATGAGATTTGCCCAGGCGGTGGCGACGCTTTTGGCGAAGTGGGCTGAGCGTTGTGCGTAGCGGTCTAATTGTGATTTGATCTGCTGATCGAGGTGGGGGTAGTTGGCCTTAATCCACTCAGTTTTCATCGTTAGCCAAGATGAGACAATATCTGGTGTGACCTCCAGGTGAAACTGAAAGCCATAAATATTGGAGCCGATGCGGTAGGCTTGGTGTGTGCAAACATCGTTGGTCATGAGTAGTGTGGCCTGTGGGGGCAGGTCAAAGGTGTCAAAATGCCACTGCATCAGATGCAAATCTTTTGGGCAGTCTTGCAGCCAGGGTTCCTCAGCGGTGGGGTCAGCCACCGTTAGGGGAGAGAAGCCCAACTCGGGGGTGCTATGGGGATACACCTGAGCGCCAAAGGCGCGGGCAATTAGCTGAGCCCCTAAACAGACCCCCATAACTGGTTTGGCCCCAGCGTGGAACTGCTGAATCAGCGCAACGATCTGCCGCAGGTATGGAAATTTGTCGTCCTCGTGGGCATTCATGGGGCCGCCTAAAATAATCAGCCCAGTGTAGTCTCCTGGGGGTGGTGTAGCCTGCTGAAAGGCTAGCCATGTATGCAATTGAGCCCCCTGGGCGACAAGGTGTTTTCCTAAAATGCCGATGGGGTCGTGTTCGGCGTTTTGAATGACTAAAATGTTCATTTGGCAAGTTTCATTGGGCTAAGCGGTGCATGCGATCGCAGTCTAAAAAACGAGTTCGGCCCTTGCTAAGAACGGACGGCCACCACCTCAATCTCAACCAGCCAACCTGGGTTAACTAGCCCAGCCACCTGCATCGCCGAACGGGAGGGCAGATTAGGTTGGTCGTCTGTGCCAAAAAACTGAGTATAGCCTGCCATAAATCCGTCGAAATCCATCTTACCGTCCAGGCTGGGGTCGCCCACTAAAAAGACCTGCATCTTGACGACATCACCCATGGTTAACTCTAAATCGGTGAGAATGCTTTGAATTTTTTCAAGCACCGTAACGGTTTGGGTTTCAGTATTCCCAAAGGCTGCAATGGAGGTGGGGGCAGCTGATTCATCTGTGACGGTGGGGATTTGGCCGCTGAGATAAACCAGCGTTGCGTCGGCGGGTATCTCAACCGCGCGGGCAATTGGAAAGTCTGAATTGGGAATCGGGTGGCGGATAATGGTCGGAACCTGTGCCGAGACAGCCACAGTTAAACTTATCAGTAGACCGACCGTTAGCAATGTGCCGAAGAAGACTTTTTTCCACAACATGATTTTTGACTCCTCAACTTTTTTGTACAGGGCTTTAGAGATTCTAAGGGAAATCTTTCCTTGCAGGCAGCGGCTAAGCAGCTTGAACTTGATTCGCAATCCCTTCAACAGCCAGTAGGGCCGATCTGACAGAGCCCTCTTGCCAGCCGGTCAGATAGCTAAGGTGTTCACCCGCTAAAAAGATGGGACCGTCAGGTTGTGTCAAGACTTTATAAACGGCCTCTCGCTGTTCATCTTCCCACTCTGCCCAGCCCCCTTGACTGTAAGGAATATTACCCCAGGCGATACTTATCCCCGTCGCTGGGGAGACTTCGCTAGCATAATCAGGGTGAATGGCGGTGCCATCTTCGATTGCCTTGGCCAGACGCTGCTCAGCAGAGAGGTCGCTCCAGGCATTGCCAATGGGGTTATCCCAGATGTAGGCCCCGACTAAAACACCTTTGTTGCTCTGAAAGCCAGTGGATGGATACCAAATCTGAGTGATGTCTCGTTCTGTCCAAGAAATCCCACCATAGATATTGTGATCTTCTTCCCAAAAACGGCGATTGGCTTGGAAGGCGACTTTAATGGCATTGACATAGTTGCCTTTACTCTCCTCAATAGCGGCTTGCATGTCAGGGGAGAAATCTGCATCAATTTGAGCCAAAACGGAGAGCGGAAAGGTACAAATCGCATAGTCAGCTTCCAGTGCTTTTTCTTCGCCTGTCGCTGAGTTTAGATAGACCACGCGCACGCCCTCAGGCGTTTTTCGAATTTGACTCACCTCAGCGTTATATTCAATCATCTCCCCGACCTGACGCTCAAATGCTCTGGCGATTTGGTCCATACCGCCAACCGGCTGTAGCATGGTTGCCGCTTGATTGTAGCCTTCGCCAAAATGCAGCTTGTAGCTCCAAAAATCTGAGTTTAGCAGTTCAGCCAGCCCGAGGGGTTCGAGCAGCTCGCCTGCCCTAGACCCTGCTGCGGGCCCAGAGGCATAGCCTGCCCGCCCACCACCGACATAGCGGTAGTCGTCTCCTAAGCTGCCAAAGCTCTTGATAAAGTCCATCAGGCGTTCTTGATCTAAGGCAGAAATATCTTGATCCAGGGCTTTTTGGCTAACGGCTTTGGCTAATAGCTCAGAGATATAACCTCGGCTGTCGTTGACCACCCGGCGATTGAGCATAGGCTGACCGTCAAACGCTTTATCGTCTTGAAAATAACTGGCTCTATTTTCATTGACGCGCACCTCTAGGGGGACGCCAAACTCTTTGCAATAGCCCAGAATAGCGGTGTGATGGTAAGGAATCCGAGCCGGACCGGTATTAAAATAAAGCCCGTCATCGAAAGGGCAGGTCTGATCACCGTCAAACGCTTTGAGCACATCGCCGCCTCGGATGGTTTGACAGCGTCCCCCGGCAAGCGCGCGCGCTTCTAAAAGGGTACAGTTATAACCTGCTTTGGTAAGCTCATAGGCAGCAGTCATCCCAGCAATACCCGCCCCTAAAATAGCGACGCTCGTGCCCGTTTGAGATAACAGCGTTGGCTTTTGGACAGCCTCAACAGGAGCCAACAGCTCCAGCGCCTTCATCGTGGTTAAGACCGCGGCGGTCCCCCCAGCTCTGCCAACGAGTTTCAAAAATCTTCGTCTTGAGGTCGAACTTCCCAAACGGTGGCGATGATTGAACATAGGATGCTTCCCTGTGAATACGCTTTTGGATAAGTGTGTAGGCATTGATCCATAAAACTGTTGAGCAAAACTGTTCAGCGGTGACCAAATTTATCAACAGTGTTCATGCTGCCTATGAATGCTGCCTATCGCCAAAGCCCTTCGTCTCTAAGAGCTTCCGATTGCAAACTCCTAACGTTACATTCCGTAGCAAATTGTTGCAGTCAAGGGGGTGGGCAAAGCTTCCGTAACAGATACTACAAAAGCTTCTGAGTAGGGCTGTTTTACTAGAGCAGAAAGCAAAGAAACCATAACAATGGCCCCGATAATCGCCCCGATGATAACAATGGTGAAATCACTATGGTAGGAACTCTGACGCAGACAAAGAGTCTGGTAGAACGAGCCAAGGCCCTTGGCATCAAATTCTTTTTAGTGTCTTACACAGATTTGCTCGGGGGCACCCGGGCTAAGCTGGTGCCCGCCGCTAAGATCGCCTCTGTTGAGAGAGAAGGGGCGTTCTTTTGTGCGTTTGCCTCTAACCTGGGGCTGGGGCCAGAAGCCCCGGAGATTGCAGTGATTCCTGACCCGGAGTCGTTAATCCAGCTGCCGTGGGAGCCCACGGTGGGGTGGGTGGCCAGCGATGTATATTTTGAGGGCAAACCTTTCTCCGCTGCGCCGCGGATGATTCTCAATCGGGTTTTAGACCAGTGTGCTGAAATGGGCTACACCTACAAAGCCGGGGTCGAGGCCGAGTTCTTTTTGCTCCAGCAGACGACGACGGGGTATGCGATCGCAGATGTCAAAGACACCGCCGAGCGCCCCTGCTATGATCAGAGCAACCTGATGCGCCAGTTTGACCTGATCTCGACTCTGGTGGACTATATGGAAGCCCTGGGCTGGGAGCCCTACCAGTGCGATCATGAAGACGCTAACGGTCAGTTTGAGCTGAATTGGACCTTTAACGATGTCCGGACGACCTGCGATCGCCACGTCTTTTTTAAGTACATGGTGAAAACCCTGGCGGAGCAGCGGGGGTTTACCGCCACCTTTATGCCTAAGCCCTTTAGCCACATTACCGGTAACGGTGCCCATATCCACAACAGTCTCTGGCAGGGCACCACCAACAGCTTTGCTGAAGGGGCAGATGATGGCGGGCTCTCTCAGGTGGGCTATCACTTTCTCGGGGGTGTGCTGGCCCACGCCAGGGGGCTAGCGGCGTTGTTCGCTCCCACAGTGAATTCCTATCGTCGCCTGGGGGCGAGTACAACTGCCTCGGGCAGTACCTGGTCGCCTCGCTACGTTTCCTACGGCGGCAACAATCGGTCTCACATGCTACGCATTCCCGAGACGGGGCGGTTTGAGTGTCGGTTGGTCGATGGCTCGGCCAACCTCTATTTGGCCACAGCGGGTTTACTGGCGGCGGGGCTTGACGGCCTTAAAAAGCAAATCTCTCCGGGCGAGCGGATTGATGAGAATCTATTTGCCCGAGGCTCGGAGTTTCCTGACCTGAAGATGCTGCCTGCTAATTTATACGAAGCCCTGGCCGCGCTGCAGGAAGATTCTCTATTGATGGATACGCTGGGTGAATTGGGGGTGAAGACATTCTTGGAGTTTAAGTACAAGGAATGGGATGCGTTTAGCGCCCAGATTACCGACTGGGAGATGAAGCAATATATTGATGTTTAGTCTCACCACCTACAACTTTCCTACCAAAATCCGTTTTGGCCCTGGCGCGCGCGCAGAGCTTGTTTCAGAGTTGACTACCCTAGGCATTCAACGCCCTCTCCTGGTCACCGACCGAGATGTGGTCAAACTGCCCTGGTTCGCTTCCATAGAAGCTTCTATCTCTGTTCTCGAGACAAACAGCTTTAGTGATTTTGGGGGCAACCCTATTGTTTCCCATGTGACGGCGGGGGTGATTGCCTACAAGGGGCATGATGCCGACGGGATTGTTGCCGTAGGCGGCGGTGCCCCGATGGATGTGGCCAAAGCCATTGCTCTGATGGCCCATCACCCAGGGCATTTGTTTGATTACGAAGATGGGGCCTGTGTTCGGCCTATTGATCAGCCCATTCCCCCCATTGTGGCGATTCCCACCACAGCGGGCACCGGCAGCGAAGTGGGTCGCAGTGCGGTAATTTCGGATGATGAAACCCATGCCAAAAAGATTATGTTTGACCCGCAGCTGCTGCCCAAGGGAGTGCTGGCTGACCCTGAGCTGCTGCTGGGGCTACCCGCCAAAATTACCGCCGCGACGGGGATGGATGCCCTCACCCATTTGATCGAGGCATTTTTGGCGAAGGGCAACAACCCGCTGTGCGATGGCATTGCCCTGGAGGGGCTTTATCTGGTGTCGCAACATCTCAAGGACAGTGTTTTGTTTGCCCAGCAACTCGCCGCAGGGGAGCTGGTGGATGAAGCTGCTCACTTGACGGCACGAGCGGGGATGTTAAATGCGTCGATGATGGGTGCGATCGCATTCCAAAAAGGTCTG
>JBCCRZ010000114.1:0-12231 GCA_039200855.1 Cyanobacteria bacterium P01_D01_bin.44
CGTCACCTATTTTGCTGCAGCGGAAAATCAAGACCTAGCGGTGGTCAAAAAACTTCGTAAACCTTTAGCTAGAATTGATTTGAGGCCTTTTCCAAGAGATGACTTGACTTTTACCCCATCTGCTTAACCTGTCACAGATGGCGGGGCACGATGTCGCTACTGTGCCGGGACAAGGTCTGAGTTCTGCGCCTGATAACCAGGTGATTGAGGTCTGTCAGCAGGAAGAACGCTGTTTGGTCACAGCCGATCGGGGCTTCGGCAATCGTGCCCGGTATGTGCCCTCTGACTACGCTGGGATTGTGGTGGTTCGTTTACCTAATCGCGCTACCTTTGCTGACTGGCAAGCAGCGATTGATACCCTAATTCTTGGTCTAGAGCAGTCCGATGTAGTTGGCAAGCTCTGGATGGTTCAGGGAGCAGTTATTAACGAGTATCAACCCATTACAGAAGAGGAGAAGTAAAGTGAAAAACAGGCTTTGGATAATGGCAGGGAAGGAAAGTTACTCCAATTACTCAGGAGGCGACAGTATTTCAATACCTCAGAGGCATTTAGAGATGCAAAGTCGGACTCCCCCTCCCTGCTGTGGACCAGTATATAAGGTGATGCCGCGCAGACAACTACACCTCTACATTCAAAGCAATACGTATATACTAAGGTTACTGTAGCCAAATGACTTATTTAGTTACTGTACCCTATGAATAATTGGAGTATTTACAATCAAGAGTGAACAAGCCAGTATAGGGGTACCACTACTTAGGAGGTACCTAAAATGAACATTGAACTAAGCCAGGAAGATCTGCTCCAAATGCCACCTAACCTGGCTTCTGGGCTACTGAACTGGTTGCAATACCAACGCCTCAAGCCTATTACCTTGAGTCAAACAGGCGCTGCAGATAACGATGACCAGCTCAAACTGGAACTGTTAGAGCCAGTTAACCAATCGAGCACTAATTCTCCTATCGAACTTCAAAAAGCTTCTAAGCGTACTCACATTCGACTGTCTCAATTATTAGATGCAGGCATCACTAAACCCGAAATGGCTGTACGTGTCCGGTTGAAAGCAGAAATTGCACATAAAACAGGGTATCGCTACTTCACGAGAAACTTAAAAATCTCCACACAAGGCACTGTGATTTATAACGGTCAAGAATTTAATAAGCCAAGCCCTCTGGCAGAAAGTATTAACGGCAGTTCTGCGAATGGTTGGGAATACGTCGAGGTCAAGAAAGACGGGCGGTGGGTTTGCTTAGATGAATTACGCCAAATTTGGAGGAAAGTTTTATGAATGATGAACAACTATCAATGTTTGGCAAACAACAGTCATCGGAACTTTCGGAAGAGGCATTAGATGATTTGCCTGAAGAGGATCTGGACGTCGATCTGAATATTGAGGAAGAACCCATATTCGCTCAGCCAGAACTATTGACGATTCGCTTGTTTAAGCAGGCGATCTGTGAAGCTGAGGGTAATAAGGGCGATCGTCTGCTTACTGATTTTGCAGAACATGTATTGCCAAAGCTCATGGGCCAGTTGGTAGGCGCAACTGCCAAAGGTGGGCAATTCTTTGAGCGGTTGGACGCGCGCGGGCAAGTCAAACGGCGAGACAATGCAGGCGATCAGTCTCTGCCAGCCCATTTACTCAACGGGTTTCTGCCCGCTTATCGAATTGCGCGGCGTCTAAAACAGTCAGACATTGGCAAAAACCAGGTCAAATCTTACTGTGGGGACTTACAACTGCGAGTCTATACAGCGTCTTACATGCTGCATGACTATGAGAAATTTCCCGATTACAAATCGTGGTTAATTGGGCAGGAGGCTGAAGAAAAATGGCGCGATCGCAACTGGGTAGACAATGCTCCTGATAAGTCAGATGCGCCCAATTTAGGTCGAGACTATGTAACTCAGAAAATTCAAGTGTTCAGTCTAGACAAGTTTTTAGGGGCTGATTGGCAAGATTACATCGACGACATCATCTGGATTAGTAATAACGCAGGTGATAAATACGATGCCGATTTAGGCATGATCACCCGTGGCTTGAAACCTCTGAATGATGATCGTCTAGATGGCAGAGTTCGCAACGTACTGGTCAACCTGGTCAAGCTATCCGATCGCTTTGCCTCGGTGATTAAACATCCTCAAGATATTCAAAAGCTTTCGCCCTTGCTCACTAATTTGAGTAACGAAGGGCAGTTGAAATTTACCTATCATGCACTATCCGATAACCGAGGCGTTTTAACTAATATCATTAACAATGCTCTGATGGATCTACATCCAGATGAGTTTTATACGCCGCTGCTCTATTTGCCAGATGGTGTTGTGTATCTTGCCAGGGTAGATGCACCAGACATCTTAACGGATAAAATTGCAGATGCTGTTATCCAGAAAGTCAAAACACTTTGTCGAGAACGGCTCCGCGATCGTCAGATTGGTTTTGCCCGAGATGGCAAAGGCATTAAATTTGCAGATTACTACTGGCTATTCTTTGAGATTGATCAATTAATGGATGTGGCTAACCTTGCGGCCTGCCGAATCATTCCGTCCACTAAAAGTTCATCGGCTGCGAAACGAAGCACGAGTCTGGCTAACTATAAAGCAGCGGGCGATTTACCCGAGCATGTAGACATCGAATTTGGCGAAGACTACCGTATTGATCGATTGGCAGAATTTGGCGATCTCCTGTGTCGGAGAATCTGGGGTGATTGGGGCAATCGGTTTAATACCTGGCAAAAACAAAAGCCTAAAGCAAAACGTACTGTCCTGCCCGAGTTGGACCTGACTGAAAAGTTATGTGAGTTTATAGAATTGACCTCAGAACTGCCAGCGATTCGGGCCGTTCAAGGTCTGAAAAAAACAGGTGGAGTACCCCTTGATTGGTACTATTTGGCAGCCAAGTACATTCAAAAAAACTCACACCTGGATGATGGACAACTCCGAGATAAGATGGACCAAATGGCCAACCATGCAGCTACTTTGGTTAAGCCGATCATCCAAGAATTTATTTTACCCGATGGTTGGGACGATCTTCGTACTTATATTCAACGCATTGTCTCTTTGCCATCCGGTGCAGTTGTCCCTCCAGAAATCGTTCCCTTTTTAACTGAGTTGAGCCGATACCAGGCTGCTAAGGTCACGGGACGAGGACGTGAGAATATCTGCGCGATGTCCAGCTCAGCTTATACGGTGACAGAACAGATGGAATCGTCTACCCTGTTTGCACCCCAGGTCTACAGCAATCGACAAATCCTCTTCAATGCCCAAGCTGCTAAGCGACAGATTTGTGCGATCTGGTCAGTTGAGATTATGCTGCGCCAAATTTTAATGAATCAAACTAACGCTACCGGAGGAGATTTTGAAGGACGAAAATATCGCTATCTCTATTTGTACCCAGCTTATTTCTTTACGCCAGAAACTAACCGCTTTATTCAAAAAGCATACTCCTGGATTCGACGCACTCGCTTTGATGCTGACATTCGCAAGCATTTGATAAATGACAAGCAAGTTGCCCAGTTCAATCTCAAAAATTATCAGCAGGTGGATTCCCTATTATTGCAGGAAGAAACCGAACGAGACTCAACCTTCAAACTGAGCTACACCAATGAGCCGATGACCTTTTTCTTTATGGCATTGCCACCGGGGCGAGATGCGACTGATACCGAGTCCTGGGTGATGCCTGCCTGGCTGACTTTGGCGCTACCGCTAGTGCTGGATGTTAAGGTTGTTGCTTCAGAATCCCCAGTGCCGCCTTATGTCAGTGGTGCCGACTTTGAACAAACAGCTATATTAGATGGCGCTCATCAGGCGATTGCCTCGCTGGTTAAACGAGATCAGTATCGTCTTGACGCCATTTTACCCACACGCCCCAAAACCTTCTCCCCACTCAATGCATTAAGTTCAGCCTATTGCATTCACTTAGAAGTCAACCGAAAAAAAGACGGTAATCCCGACTGGGGTAAGCTATCTGCCCTGGCCCGTGATCTAGAAACCAGTCCCCTCTATGTATTTCACTACCTGACCAAGCTGATTCGAAAACTAGATTGGGAGACTGCCCCAGTCGAAAAAATCAAGCTCTATGAACATTTTTTCTACTGTTTTGAACCGAAAGGAACCGCCATGAACCAACTTCGAGAACTGACCCGGCTATATCGTCGTTTTTATAGAGCCAAGAGTCCCTACGCTAAACCCAACGCTGTGCTTAAGCCCGTTGATGAGGCCGCTGATGTCATTCTTAAAATTGACAAAGCCCTGGTTACCGAAGAACAAGCCTTAATTGACGTGGTCGCGGCTCGCATTGCCAAACTTATGACTAATGTACGACGTAGAACAGCAGAGGGTAAACCAACCTTGCTCTGCATTGACGGCAAATGGAAACCGGCGTTGTCCCTAGAAGAAGAACGACAGGCCATCTATGAGTACGCCACATTTTTTGTCAGAGAGTTGTTTTTGGAAACATTCAAGGGCGATCGCGCTCGTTTAGCAGGCACCCAGTTGAATTTAATTCGGGATACTTGCGACTACCTGTACCGCCTGATTGATGACGAAGAACGTCAGGGCGTGCAACAGCCTGAACCTGAAGATTTACCTGACGATACCACTGAAGCCGCAGCTTAAATTTTTCACGCACTATTCACCACAACCCCGAGAGGATTAACCATGAGCTTTCTTAAAACCGTTGATGCCAAGTATTTTCATCCCGAGATTCCAGCTAAGCCAATGGGCAAATATGTCCACTTCATCACCATTCGTGTCACTGAGTCCTATCCATTGTTTCAGACCGATGGTGAACTAAACAAAGCAAGGGTACGAGCTGGGGTTGATGATCCAGAAACAATTAGTCGCTTAGCCATGTTCAAACGCAAACAATCTACGCCTGAGCGTTTGACCGGACGAGAATTACTGCGTAACTACAAAATTGGCGATTGGGAAACGTGTGACTACAACGTAGACTTCAGCAAGACCACGCCAGACTGCATCATTTACGGATTCGCCATTGGTGATTCTGGCTCAGAAAAGTCCAAGGTGGTAGTCGATACAGCCTACTCTATTACCCCTTTCGATGATTCTCACTTGAATTTTACCCTCAACGCCCCCTTTGAAAACGGCACCATGAGCCGCCAGGGAGAAGTCACTAGCCGCATCAACAGCCAAGACCATATCCTGCCACAGGTTTTCTTTCCCAGCATCGTGACGTTGAAAGACCCAACAGAAGCGAGCTTTCTGTACGTGTTCAACAACATTCTGCGGACTCGTCATTATGGGGCACAGACTACCCGCACAGGACGGGTTCGTAATCAGTTAGTCGGTATCATTTTTGCGGATGGTGAGATTGTGAGTAACCTACGCTGGACTCAAAAGATCTATGACCTGCTATCGGCAGGCCAGAAAATTCAACTGCCTGATCCACTCAATGAAGATGATGTACTCGAAGTCGCAGAAAATGCGATCGCCCAACTCATGATAGAAGAGTGTATTCCTCACACCGATTTTCTTGGCGATAACTTTACTTCCCTGCTCTCAGAAGTAAAAGCCATTACCAGTGACGAAGAAAAGCTCAAATCGCTTCTAGAGCAAGCAAATTCTGAATCCGTTGCCTACGCACAAAAATACATTCAAAAACCCAAATCAGGCAAAAAGAAAACTGCCAAAGCTGGAGCGTAGAGCCATGCCCCATGTCTATCGCTGTACCTTAGAATTGCATGACAGCCTCTATTACGCCACGCGGGAAATTGGGCGGCTTTATGAAACTGAACCTGTGCTGCATAATTATGCTCTCTGTTATGCCTTAGGGCTGGTAGACAGCGAAAAATATGCCACAACTGTAGGGGAAGACGAAAGCTACCGCTATTTCTGCCCTGAGCAGGTACCAATGTATGAAGCCCATCTGACTCCTCTGAATCAGCAAGGAATTTATGTGACTCCCGCCAGGGCTGTTCGTCACGGAACGGTACTCAATACCTGGAAATATGCTAATAATCGCTATCACGTTGAAATGAAGAAGACCCAGAAGAATATTCCTAGCTTTGGTAGGGCTAAGGAGATCGCTCCTGAAAGTCAGTTTGAGTGTTTCATCATCTCGGCTAATTCGCTCACCTTTCCCCGCTGGATTCGACTGGGTAAGTGGATGAGTAAAGCCAGGGTCGAGATCGATGACTTGGGTCAACCCAAGCAAAAAGAAGGCGACTTTATCTGCCCATATCCGCTTAATCCGTTGGATGTCATGTTTACCCATCAGGTTATCAGCTATGACGTGATTAACATGCCTCCTGTTAGCCTGATTCGCAATGTCAAATTGATTGGAGTCTATTATCAGGTCGATGATGTTAAGCTTCCTGCCCGAATGGAATATCGCTTTAGTAGTTAACGACCAAATCCGCCACCTCTTTTTTTCTTCTTTTTCTTTGAAGTTCTTGATTGACTTGCCAGAGCCGCAAATCCCCTCTGATCTTGCACCATTAACCGATAAGTCCGCTGTCGTTGATAATCCTTAACTTCTTTTGCCAGCGGATGATCCGGATCAATGACCAGGTGCGTAATCGAAGCCCCTACCAGCTCTTTGTCCGTCGCTGAACCCTGGAGCATACAGGTAATGCCCCCTTCATCGCCCCCATAAAAGACTTTTTCTACCACATAGTCGCGCTCTGCCGACATGGGAGTGCCCTTGCTTTTCATCATTGTGAGCAACTGCTTTCCTGGGCGCACCTTAAACGGCACGCTGGCCTCTAATTGATTCTTGAGCGCGATCGCAAAATCATAGTCGTCGATAGCCATACCACACAGCCCTCCTCAGTCAATACTCCTAGCTTACTACTGAAACCTATGCCACATAGTTTAGTCCTTAACCTACTGCCACAATCACCGATTCCACCCGGCTTTCTCACCGGGCGTCATCTCCATTCCCTGTTTTTAAGCTTAGTCAGTTCTGTCGATCGCAGTCTGGGGGATGAACTGCACAAAAATCAGGCCAATAAAGCCTTTGCGCTGAGCCCTTTACAAAGGATTGAGCGGCGGCGATCGAGCGTTCGATATCAGTACCGTAAGCCGATTCCTGGTGGCACCCCATGCTGGTGGCGCATTGCCCTGCTGGATGATGCGCTCTTTGGCAATCTTCAACAGTTGTGGCTTAATCTAAATCCTAATCAAGCCTGGCATCTAGGCCCTGCCGACTTACAAATTACAAGCATTCTGGGCACAGCCCAAAGTACCCAACCCTGGGCTAATTTTTGCAACTATGCCCAGCTTTATGAACAAGCCTCTGAGACCGAGCGCAAACTGACCCTCCAATTTTGTACCCCGACGGCTTTTCGCCAGCGCAAATACGACACCACGTTTCCGACGGGAAACCTTGCCTTTGGCAGCTTGATACGTCGCTGGAACCAACATAGTGATCTTGAATTTCCACGGGAACTTTTAGAAGCGATTTTTCCAAGTGCCTATGAGCTTAAGACAGAAATAGTCCGTGACCCGCGTAGCCAATTTGAGCATACCGGTGCCAAAACAGATCCTCGAAATCAATTTGTTGGCTGCATCGGGCAAGTTACCTTTCAAATATTGGGAAACGTCGAGCCTGTTACCCTTAAACAAATCAACGCCCTGGCCGACTATGCCCTATATGCTGGGATCGGTCGTAAGACCACGATGGGGATGGGGATGGTCCGGAGGCTGCCATGCAAGACCTGATCCCGATTGCTGCGCTTAATCAGTATGCCTATTGTCCCCACCGCTGCTGGCGCATGTTTTGTGCCGGAGAGTTTATCGACAACCAATATACCCTGGAGGGCACCGGTCTCCACGATCGGGTGCATACGCTGGGTAGTGGTCACCGAGAAGACACCTGGCAGGTGCGGGCGATCTGGCTTAAGTCTGAAACGTATGGTCTGGTGGGTAAAGCCGATCTGATCGAAGAACAAGATGGGCAGCTGTTCCCGGTGGAATATAAGCGGGGACACAAGGGTGATTTTGATAATGATGCGCTCCAGGTCTGTGCCCAGGCACTCTGCTTAGAAGATATGACCGGTCAACCAGTTACCCAGGGGTATGTCTATTACGCCCAGACTCATCAACGACAGCCGGTTGCTATTGATGATGGTCTGAGGCAGGCTGCGATCGCAACCATCCAGTCCATTCAAACTCTATTCCGGACGGGGCAAATGCCCCCCGCGATCTACAAACCACGCTGCCGGGGCTGTAGCCTTTACGAACGCTGCTTACCCCAGGCGACCAAGAAAGTTAACCGATATCAAGAAACAGAGTGATTGCTATGGGTACTGTTTATATTTCTACGGATGATGCCTTCATTGGCAAAACAGATGAGCGCTTGCGAGTCAGGGCACAAAAAGAGACTCTGTTGGATGTCCCGATGATCAAAGTCGATGGGGTTGTGGTGTTGGGCCGAGCAACGGTTTCACCTGCGGCCATTATTGAACTCTTAGAACGCAAGATCCCGCTGAGTTTTCTCACGTCTACAGGGCGCTATCTGGGGCGGTTGGAGCCCGCACTAACCAAGAATATCTTTGTGCGGCAGGCCCAGTGGCGAGCAGCTGGGGAAACACCCCAGGCTATTCATGTGGTGCAGGCGATGATTCGCGGCAAGTTAAAGAACTATCGAAATGGGTTGTTGCGATCGCAACGGCGCAATGACCGAGAGCTGACAGCTGGGATTAAGCGACTTGAGCAAGCCATTGCTCCGATCGATAAAACTCAGCAGATTGATAGTCTACGTGGGCTAGAGGGCAGTGGGAGTGCAGCTTACTTTCAGCAGCTCAAACATCTTATTCGTAATGAGCAGTTTACCTTCTCAAAGCGGGTTAGACGACCTCCGACAGACCCAGTCAATTCACTCTTAAGCCTGGGCTATGCGTTGTTGCTCCATGATGTGCAAAGTGCGCTCAACATTGTCGGGTTTGATCCTTATTTGGGCTATCTCCATACTCAGCGCTATGGTCGGCCTTCATTGGCTTTAGATTTGATGGAAGAGTTTCGCCCAATCGTGGTGGATGCGGTCGTGCTCAATGCCGTTAACCGCCAGGTGCTAACGCTAGACGATTTTGTCCAGGAGCCGATTAGTCAGGCGACAACCTTATCTGATGAAGGTCGAAAGAAGTTTTTACGTCTCTATGAGCAAAAGAAACGATCTAAATTTAAGCATCCTGTCATGCAGCGTCAGTGCACCTATCAGGAGGCGTTTGAAATCCAGGCTCGATTGTTGGCTAAATATCTAATGGAGGAGACTGATAAGTATCCGCCGCTAGTGTTGAGATAGATAATTAGATGGGTGGATGGGTAAATGGGTGAATAAAAATCCCAACGCATCCACTCTCTCACTCTCCCACACATTCACTCTCCCAATTTTTTCCTGTATGTACTTCGTTATCTCCTACGATATTTCCGACGATAAGCGCCGCACTAAAATCCATAAGATCTTGACTTCCTATGGTCAGTGGATGCAGTACAGCTTATTTGAGTGTGATCTGACCTCAGCGCAATATGCTCGGCTTCGTAATCGTCTGAATAAGCTGATCAAACCTGAGGAAGATAGTATCCGGTTTTATTGGCTGTGTGAATGCTGCAAAGCTAAAGTGGAACGCATTGGCGGGGAAGTACTTCGGGATGATACGGTCTTTTTTGCGTAATATGCGCCAGTGGGTGGGTGTCGGGATAGGGATTTGGTTTTTGGAGGCTGGATGCTATATGGGCTAAAGGTTTGAGCGGCTATGGTGTAAACCGAGGTTGGCGCGATGCCTGAAAGTATTGATGCACAAGGTTTAGATGATTTGAAAATGTTAAAGATTGATGGAATAGTAGGGCTTCAATGTTATTATCTCAGAGGTTGGCGCAAATGTACCTTGAAAACTAAATACTGTAGGGCTTCTGAACCCCCGCCGTCGCAAAACTCCTAAAACCCTCTCAGGGATTGAAACATCTTCGTGTCTGGGATGTCACCGTCTAGAATGCGTCGCAAAACTCCTAAAACCCTCTCAGGGATTGAAACGTTTTCGCGCTCCAGGCGGTTAACTACCGAAATGAGGTCGCAAAACTCCTAAAACCCTCTCAGGGATTGAAACTGGTCAAAGCCCGATGACACGTTGGTAAACAACGGGTCGCAAAACTCCTAAAACCCTCTCAGGGATTGAAACCTCAACTTCCGAAACTGAAGAAGCCGAGGGCGAAGACCCAGGTCGCAAAACTCCTAAAACCCTCTCAGGGATTGAAACCGGTTCGGGGCAGTGCCACCGGCGCTCGATAACGCTCGTCGCAAAACTCCTAAAACCCTCTCAGGGATTGAAACATTGAAGATGCTGTAGAGACTATTGAAGACCCTACGTCGCAAAACTCCTAAAACCCTCTCAGGGATTGAAACAACATTAGGGCGATCGATGCCTGGGCCGAGGTAGGTCGCAAAACTCCTAAAACCCTCTCAGGGATTGAAACACAGACTGGGTTATCTCTTATTCGTGCCAAAAAGCGTCGCAAAACTCCTAAAACCCTCTCAGGGATTGAAACAGCTTCTGTCATAGCTAGACAATATCAAGAAGGGTGTCGCAAAACTCCTAAAACCCTCTCAGGGATTGAAACTAGGCGGAAGACAGTCGTCACCTTCTTTTCTGAGTGTCGCAAAACTCCTAAAACCCTCTCAGGGATTGAAACTTCTAAATTTATTGGCCTGAAGGTGCATTGAAAAGTCGCAAAACTCCTAAAACCCTCTCAGGGATTGAAACTTATCTGCTGGCCTTCGCGGTGAGCAATGCGCTCGTCGCAAAACTCCTAAAACCCTCTCAGGGATTGAAACACTATGATCCGGGCTGGGTTTGGGGCCGGGTTTGGTCGCAAAACTCCTAAAACCCTCTCAGGGATTGAAACAGCGATTCCGATAACAGCAAACTTTACGGCTCCCGTCGCAAAACTCCTAAAACCCTCTCAGGGATTGAAACGCTGTCTGTCATTGTTACCGCTGTCTTCTTCCCTGGGTCGCAAAACTCCTAAAACCCTCTCAGGGATTGAAACATCACAAAAGATGACGATGCGTTCATTTCTTTGTCGTCGCAAAACTCCTAAAACCCTCTCAGGGATTGAAACGCAAATTTTGGGTTTACGCCAAGCAATTTATTGATTGTCGCAAAACTCCTAAAACCCTCTCAGGGATTGAAACAGGTCCATTTGGAAAATAAGGATGTACATAACCAGGTCGCAAAACTCCTAAAACCCTCTCAGGGATTGAAACTGGAGTACGCATTGATCCATTGACTAATATCCAGTGTCGCAAAACTCCTAAAACCCTCTCAGGGATTGAAACATCTACAACCGAAAGCTTGTCTACGGCGTACCTAGCGTCGCAAAACTCCTAAAACCCTCTCAGGGATTGAAACTGAAATAAGTCGATGGGCCTGGGTGCTCCCATCCGAGTCGCAAAACTCCTAAAACCCTCTCAGGGATTGAAACATTACTTCGACATATTAGAAGTAACCCCTCTAGAGTCGCAAAACTCCTAAAACCCTCTCAGGGATTGAAACTGGCCACTACTGGGATTCCTCAATAATACCCGCCGTCGCAAAACTCCTAAAACCCTCTCAGGGATTGAAACTACGAACGGCTTCTTACTGAAGAAGGGGGTCAACTGTCGCAAAACTCCTAAAACCCTCTCAGGGATTGAAACCGGCCCCATGCCATGCGCAATGAGATTCAGCGCTGGTCGCAAAACTCCTAAAACCCTCTCAGGGATTGAAACAAGGTCTAAATCCAACTGCTCGATCAAGTCCTCTGTCGCAAAACTCCTAAAACCCTCTCAGGGATTGAAACAGAAGAAAGATCAGAATTACAAGAGCTATTAGAAGTCGCAAAACTCCTAAAACCCTCTCAGGGATTGAAACCTTTAAGGTGTCTACTAAATCCTCCGCTAATTGAGGGTCGCAAAACTCCTAAAACCCTCTCAGGGATTGAAACCCTTGAGGAGGTGCTTCGCGCTAGCAAAAAGCAGGTCGCAAAACTCCTAAAACCCTCTCAGGGATTGAAACGTCTCCGTTTCGCCCAGCTGGTTACCCAGTCTGTGGTCGCAAAACTCCTAAAACCCTCTCAGGGATTGAAACCGACATCTATTTCAGTAATTTAAAATTCCAACATACAGACAATAGTGAGAGCGTTAAAAGCGGCTGTATTCAGATACTGCTAACCGTCAGAGGCTTTAATCAAGAGGTGTTTCTAATTGGTTTAGCCGGTTTCGAGTCATCGAGCATAAACTC
>JBCCRZ010000115.1:0-12181 GCA_039200855.1 Cyanobacteria bacterium P01_D01_bin.44
ATCCCGAAGGCCCTCATCCCCCGACCCCTTCTCCCAAGTCTGGGAGAAGGGGAGAAAAATATCATTAGGCAAGGTTTCCACCTCTTATGGAGTTCCTCTAAAGCAAGGAAACCTCTAGTCTTAAAGTCCCTCTCCCAATCCTGGGAGAGGGATTTAGGGTGAGGGCCTACAAATTTAGGATAAGAGCGCTTGGGACTAATCACAACACGTATGTTTTTTAGGCGACGGTGGCACATCATTGGCCGGATTCTCATTAAAGAAATTTAGCGGCTTGAGCAT
This sequence comes from Cyanobacteria bacterium P01_D01_bin.44, assembly GCA_039200855.1. Lineage (GTDB taxonomy): Bacteria > Cyanobacteriota > Cyanobacteriia > Phormidesmidales > Phormidesmidaceae > SIO4C1. The sequence goes on from JBCCRZ010000115.1 coordinate 280, forward strand.
AAAACCAATGGTTGAAACCGGCATCACTGGCCAGTCCTCGGCACGGGTCGAATGGCTGTGGGCAAAGGTGTACCACACCACCACGTCCGTATCTTCTACAGGGCGATCGGCCTGGGTCCACTGGGGTAGACCGACGCCGCCGGGGTGCTGGTTGGGATAGTCGCCAGCCGGATAGTTCTCCTCTGGATGATAGGGGGTGACCCAGAGATGCTTGGTCATGTAGGTGGCCCGCTTTGTGACACTGGCGTCGGGGTGAGCCATGGGTAAGGTGTTTTCCCCCGGCATCAGTTTGTAGGCCGTGGGGTAGCCCATCGCATTGGTCTTAGAGGGGTTCACAATTTTCCAGTAGCGCCCCCGCATCGGGTCAATGAGGCGCTGGGCAGACTGCTCTGTGGGCAGGAGAGTGGACTTAGCATAAAAAGCATTGCCATAGGGGTTCTGGTCGGCTTCCTCAGGAACAATGTCGACTTCGTAAACAGAATTGTTGGGGCCATCCACACACATATCCAGCCGCACGTTAAAAATGTGTTGATGAATCGGTGCGTTGAGCTGTGGGGCAATCAGGGTGCCGTACTTGGGGACTTCTCCGGGCATCACTGCCCCGGTGCTGACAATGCCCGTGAGTTTGATCTCGTACTGGATGGTGCCGTCTTGATAGAAGTACCAGTAAAAGGCGTACTCGTAGTTGCCCACGGTGGCAATAAAAGAGACGACCAGGCGGCGAGAGCGTCGCACTTCGGTTTGCTCAGTGCGCCAGTCCATGTGCTTCCAGAGAATGCCAAAGTCTTCTTCGTGCAGGCAAATGGCGTTTTCGATCTGCGCAACTTCGCCGCGAGAGCTGGTGATGAAGGCGTCAAAGTAATAAATCTCACCCAGGCAGTCGCAACCCAGGGTGAGAGAGTTAGCCAGGGAGCCAATGCCGTACTCGCCCACGTCAAAGGCATTTTTGCGATAGTGGTTGGGCTTGGGGTCGCCATAGGGTACGGTCATCTCCGCCAGAGAGGCGCGATAAAAAATCGGGCGGTCTTCTCCCTGGTCGGTGTAGGTGACGGTGTAGAGGATTAGACCCTCGCGGGGGGTAAACCCAACCCGCATTTTCCACTTTTGCCAGGAGATTTCATGGCCGTTGACCTCAAAGCTGGGGCCTTCTGGTTGGATAATCTCTAGAGGCTTCAGGTCTTGGCGATAGTTTTTGACATACTCAGTCGAATAGTTACCGTCCTCAGGGGGCAGGGGCACCACGCCGTAATCCTCGACCCGGATTACCTCCATTTTGTTGAGGTCTACCACCGGGATTACCCCCTCAATAGGCCGGGCATAGCCGTTGTCGGTGGGGTTAGCTTTGATCCAGCAGAGGGCTCTGGAGAGACGCACGCCGGCCTCGTCTTCAAATCCATAATTGCCCGCCGACCAGGGATCAACCATGACCAAATCAGGGTCGGTGATGCCACGCTTTGCGATCGCAGCCTGAAACTCAGGATTTGCCTTAACTGCCGCCTCGCACTCGATAAATTCGTCTAGCATAATCGGCGGCTGCACATCAGGGATATGTTCCCAACGCAGTACTTTACCCGTGGTCAAAGACACCACCGCCTCGTAAGTTTTCTGGGTGGCATTGTCGAGCAAAATCATCAAGGCTTCGCGCACAATGGGATCGCCTGCCTTGAAGCGCAGCACGATCTCCTTAACCGGCTCGTTTAAGGTGACCGTGGCAAAACGAACGGTGGGACCGAGGGATTTTTCTTGCCGCACAATAGATACAGCCGATTCGATCTCTTTGGGCGTTAGGGGATCGAGGGGGTGACTGAGGCTAACTGCGGTTTTGATTCTTTCCTGGGCGAGGGTCATGGGGGCTCACTCTCCTAACTAAAACTGAAAACTCAACACCATTAACCTGGTTGACTGGCAAACATTTGAATCTGGCGGTTGGAAACCGCCTCTAAAGATACAAAGTCCACCTGCGTGGACTAGCTGTTTCAACGATTTCCCCAATCGGCGCAGGCCGATTTCTATGCGCTCACACCCACCATCATGGGCCTTTTCAAAGGTTCTTCTGCACCTTCTAACTCAGCTAAAAGGGACTCTGCCAATTTACGTTTATCCTCGGGATCAAGCTTCTTCAATTCGTTGTTCAATACGCGTTCATTCACCGACTGGTTCCAATAGTCCAGGGCCTCGAACCCCAGCAGCGCTGACTTACCCACAAACTGTCGCAGCACTTCATTGGTTGGCCCCATCACCCAGCCCGCCTTGCCGTCTCGCAGGTAACGCTCGACTTCCATATCTTTTTTAAAGCCAGAGCCGCCACAGGCGTGAAGCATCTTGTCGCAGACGTGGGCAACATTCTTTGCGGCTGCGAATTTGATCTGCCAGTACCAGTGCAGATAGGCCGAGCGCGGCAGTGCAGCGACATCCTCATGGACCGACCAGTCGCAATTATTTGTCAACCGGTCCATCAGTTGCCCCATCGAGAAGGAATACATCCGACAGGCGCTGGTGTCGATAATGGCCTCGCCAAAATAGTCTTGGATGGTGGGATAGTCAGCCACTCGCATGCCCACATCCACGTGCTTTTTGCGGGTGACGTGCTTTTTGGCAATGTCGATAGCCCCCAGGGCAATGCCGTTCCAACAAGCAGAGGAGCAGAGCAAAAAGAACGGATCGACAATCTCGTCGTTGGAGGCGGTGCCATCCCCTTCAGGGCCCACCATGCGCTGCTCTGGAATGGTGACGCCATCCACCAACAAGGTGCCGGACTGATTACCCCGCAGCCCGAGCGCATCCCACTTGTGGGGCTCGGCCTGAACTTCGTCGCCGTAGATCAAAAAGCAGGAAAGATCGGAAAAGTCACCGTCAAAATGGGGACTGGTGGTTTGGACAATGTACCAGTCGGCAAAGCCTGCGGAGGTGGTCCAGGAGGCGCGCTTAAAGACCTGCCAGCCCTCCGAAGTTTGCTTTGCTTGGGAAGAGACCGGATACCAAAAGTGGGAACCCGTCTCAGGATCAGAGTAGGACAATGTTCCGATAGAAACGTCACTATCCAACCGCTTGAGCACCGCCTGCAATTCTGGATTGTCATGGGCCCGAAACAGGGCCGCGGCGACCGCGCCGAGGTGCATGGTGTAGCACATGGCTGTGCTGGGGCACCCATAGCGGGCAATGGTTTCGACCACCATCGCTGCGCAGACATGGTTTTCGCCCAGCCCGCCCCACGCTTTGGGCACGAGTAAGCCCAGCAGCCCCAAAGATGCCAGGGCTTCAAAATTTTCTCGCGGGTAGATCAAGTCGCGGTCAGAGGCGATCGCATTTGGCCTTAACACCTTTGCACATAGCTCAATCAGCTTAGCTTGTAGCTGTTGCTGCTCTGGGGTCAGCAGCCATTGGGGATCAAAATCATCATTGAGGCCACCCAGGGGCTGACCGTTCAAAGTTTCAGGTGTCATAAATGTCTAGAGGGGGTCTGGATAACAGGTGATTTTTGAATAATGCTAGACAGCTCTCTAAACGAGGGCTGTGACAGAACTGGCTAGTGGATCTGGGCAATAGTCTGCCAAATGGGGGCTGCGATACCCATCCTGCTGCCAGAGCACGGGGAAGAAACTTTCATCCATCTGGGTCTCGCCCACTCGCTTGTAGCGCCCGTAGATATAGCCCGGGTTATTCGTGGGGTGAAACTGGGCCTTAGCTGGGATGGTGTGCAGTCCAATGCTGTGAAACATTCCCTCATCGCGAGTGGTCTGACACAGTCCGTGCCAGGTACGCCCGTGGTGAAAGGCACAGCTCCCGGCAGGCACATCCACAACGACCAGCTCTGGCTCCTCTACGCCAGCATTCTCCGCCGCCTGGAGCATCGCCCAGCGGTAGTCCTTGGTGGGTGCATGAAACTCTCCCGCGACATTCACCAGGGGCCACCTGTGGGAGCCTTTGACATAGACCAGCGTGCCGTCCACCGCCGTGGCATTATCCAAGGCGACCCAGCAGGTCATCATCTCCGCTGGGGTCAAATAGTCGATATAGGCCCCGTCCTGGTGCATGGCGATGGCCTTAGCCTGGGGCGGCTTCATCCAAAGGCTGTCTTGACCAATGCGGGCACCGTCCCAACCGGCTAGTGTTGCCGTCAATCGGCCAATTTCAGACGAGAGCACCAGGCTGGCAATGGTGCGATCGCATTTCCAGGCATTGCACATCTCCCGGGTCACATCCGACAAACTTAGCCCTGGTCGCCAGTACCATTCGTCTGGATATACACCGGTTTCAAACTCTCCATGAAACAGTGGACCCATGCGGTCAATCAATCTCTGGGCAAACTCGTCTGGCAAAAAGTTCTCCAAGATTAGAAAACCCTCGGCCTGGAACTGCTGAATCTGTTCCTCTGAAAGATGAACGGGCTGGTACTTCATCTCGGGTACTTCATCTCGAGTGCTGCATTGACAAATCTGGGATATCCATATCTACTTGTCATAATAAGTTTCTGGCCTAAAGATAATGTGTCCTTCGCTACCCTTTGCAGAATCCTCGGCCTCAAGTTCCCTAACCTCAGTTGATTCAGACGTAGACACATCCGATGGGCTCACATCTGGTATGTTCTCTGATATGTTCACAGTGGAGGCGGGGTATTTACACATTGTTGCCAGTGATTTTGATGCTCGCCCCATGAGCTATGTGACTGCCGAAGGGCATCGCAATGGCTATGAGTCTGAGCTGGCGCGGCTCGTTTGCAAAAGATTGGGACTAACGCCGGTCTGGCATAACTTACCCATGGCCGAGTTTTACACCTGCTTTGACACGGGGCATTACGACGTGATGTGGTTTAACCAGGCCATCACCCCCGAGCGTCAGCAAATTTTGAATTTTACGCGCCCCTATGGCCTATTTGATGAGGCTGTGCTGGTGAAAGCAGGCAGTGGGATTACCTCGCCAGATAATCTTGACGGTAAACGCGTTGGTGGCTTAGCTGACAGCACTAACATTGCTCTGGTCGAGGGATTTCCAGGGGCCAAAGCAATCCCTTATCCAGGCAGTGACAAGGTGCTACCCGAGATGTTGGCAGCTCTGCGAGCCGGTGAGATCGACGCCCTGATTGATGATGAACTGGTGCTGCTAGTTGCCGCTGAAGAAGACCCTAACTTGCAATTGGCGTTTAGTTTGCCAACCCAGGCTCGCTTTGCTATTGGCCTCCCCAAAGATCGCGACGTTTTGTTAAGAAAGTTAGAAGACACCCTTGCCGATATTCTCACCGACGGCACGATGGCCAAGCTTTGGGCCGAATGGATTCCCTGGAAGCCGTTCCCCTTCTCGTAGCCAGTGATACAAACTTGTTTTGGCGGGTTGGTTTTTATTGAAGGGCAAGACGAAAGGGGAAGAGCGAAAGGGGAAGAGCGAAAGGGGAAGGGCGAAGGAGTATCTTGTTTGATGACAGCCCTGTTTAAGGGCTTGTTCAAAGTTTATCCTCTTCCTACCTACTCAAAACCCCTAAGCAAGCTAACGCTTTTCTTGAAGGCCCCTTGGGCTATACCCCTTCGCCCTTTGCCCTGCCCCCTTCGCCCTCCTCAGCCTGAATCTCACACGCTAATGCAGCCCCCTATTTTTTGGAGAATCTAATAGTGACTGGAGTTCTCACCCGAGTCGAAACGTCAACCGATCTGGAAGCCTACGTTCAGGCGGAGGGTCGAGCTGAGCTAGTCAAGCAGGTTCGGGCCAAGATTAATGAGCTGGGGGTTCAATACATCTACTACCAGTTCATTTCGATCACTGGAAAAATTACCGGCAAAGGAGTACCCGCCGATCACTGGGAGAGTATGGCTGCCAAGGGCATCCAGCTGGTGTATGGGGCAACGGTAAATCTTGCCATCAACCGCAATCAGCAATACCTGGGCTATGGTCCTGAGTCGGCTGAGCTAGTCGCCATTCCTGACCCAGAGACCTTTTGTCAGCTGCCGTGGGATAAGCGGGTGGCGCGGGTCTACTGCGAGTGTTTTCGCAATCGCGAGGAAGAGGAGGACGCAGGGGCCTTCCTCACCGCAGACTGTCGCGGCAACCTCAAGCGCATCCACGCCGCGTTTCAACAAAAGCATGGTTTACAACTGCGTCACGGCTGCGAACCGGAGATGATGTGGCTCAAGAAAGGGCCAGATGGTAAACCGGATGGGGGAGCTACGAAACCGAACTGTTATCACATTGATCAGTTTGAAGAACTCCGCCCAGTGTTCTTGCGGGTGATCGAATACAGCCGGGCCATGGGCCTGGACATGATCCAGGGTGACCATGAGGACGCGCCGGGGCAGCTAGAGCTGAACTTTATGTTTGACGATGCCCTGCGGACTTGCGATCGCCTCACCACCTATCGCCAAATCTGTGCCCAGGTGGCCCGCGAGTTTAATCTGATTGCCTGTTTTATGTCGAAGCCGTTTTTGGGAGTCTCGGCCTCAGGGTGTCACCACAATCTCTCGCTGTGGCGAGGTGGGGAAGAGACGGTCAAGACCTTTGACCTGGAGACGCTACCCGGCATGGAGGGCAACTACACCTACCATCAGGGGGGCGAGAATACCTTTATGCCCATCGAAGGCACCTCAAAGAGAATTCCGGGGCCGGTTGGGCTGAACTGCATCGGCGGCGTGATTGAGCATTTGGGCGCGCTGACCGCCATTGGCTGCTCTACGGTTAACTCCTATCGTCGGCTTTGGGATGCGGGCTTTTGGGCACCGGTTTACTCAGACTGGGGCTATCAAAATCGCACCTGCGGCCTCAGGGTTTCTGCACCGGGTCGATTTGAATATCGCGCCGTGGATTCGATGGTGAATCCTTACCTGATGGCCGCAGCTATGCTTAAAGCCTTTGACGACGGCCTTAGCCGCGACCTCGATCCGGGTCAGCCCGAGCAGCGCAACATTTATGAGGCGATGGAAGAGGGCAAGGCGGTGAAAAAGCTGCCGATGTCTCTGGGCGAGGCGCTGGATCGGTTGGCAGACGATGAGGTGATTCAGTCGGCGCTGCCCGGTGAGATGTATCGACTCTTTGAAGAGTACAAGCGCGATGAGTGGATCCGATTTTTAGCGACGACCAGCAGTTGGGACAATGAGAATTATATGAATTGTTTGCCTTAAGCCCTGTCTTAAGAGGTTTTTCAAACTGCCTTGAGAGGTTTTTCAAATGTCCGTAGTCGGCACAATCAATAGTATCTGGCGTTACCCCGTCAAGAGTATGTGCGGCGAGGAACTCGATGAAGTTTTTGTCGCTTTCGCTGGGTTGATGGGAGATCGGGTTTACAGTCTTGTTAAAGGCGGGGGTAATCCTGGGTTCCCCTGGCATACTGCCCGAGATCAGGATTCACTGCTGCAGTACAAGCCGCGTTACAAAAACGCCAGCGTCACCCTTAAACCTGGAAACCTTGAAGCTGCACAGGGTATGGCCCCCGGCATCAATCCACTCTATCCAGAGACTGAGCAGTTTTCTGTGGAGGTGGAGACCCCTGAAGGGGAGATTTACAGCCTTGATGGGGATGAGTTTTTAGCACATATTAAAGCGATCGCAAACGACCCGACCCTCAAGCTACATTTTACCCAGCGGAGTCAGTTTGACTGTCGCACGCTTTCGCTATTTTCTGTGCAGCTGAGCAACCTGCTGACGGATGAGTTGGGTATAGAGATTGACAAGCGTCGATTTCGAGCCAACTTTTATGTGGACTGGAACGATGATAAGCCCTCTCTGTATGAGAATGAGCTGGTGGGTAAGCGCCTGAAGGTGGGCGAGATGTTAGAAATCACCGTGCTGGAGCGCGATCCGAGATGCAAAATGATTACGTTAGATCCAGACACGTCTGAGGCAAATTCTGAGATTATCAAGCATGTTTCTAGTGCCCATGAGGGCTATGCCGGTGTATATGGGGCGGTGTTGGTTGAGGGTGTGGTTAAAGCAGGGGATACGATTGAGCTGTTGGATTGATGTAAAATCTGACTGATGTCGCATCCGAGTTAATAGCGGAGGACAAGCACATGAAAAAACGACTGATGTCTTGGGTGATGTCTCTAGGTGAGATGTTTGATTGGCTATCGGCTGATCCCGTCATCAGGTCAGTGATGCCTAGTGAACTGTACGATGCTTACGATCAGCACAGATAATCGCTTCTAACTTCTGTAGCAAAAAACGCATTGTCATAGTCAGCAAAGTTTTATCTGAGCAAAGCATCTCATCCCGCCAAAAATTTAAGCAGAGCACCTGCAAACTCTTTGGGGGCATCTTGCTGAATCCAGTGGGATGCCTGTTCAATGGGCTGAAATTTAGCAGTCGGAATTTCTGTCGCCAGACGTTTACCATCCTCGGCCTTTTGCCAGGGGTCATCCATCCCCCAAAGGAGCAGCGTTGGGGCAGTAATCGTGCCATGTCGATCTACCAGCGCCATGGTTTGATTCGCATTGAGCGCAGAGGCATTGCGAATCAAACTCAGCTTGCCTGCTTCGCTGGCCCAGGGAGCAATGATGCCCTCACGAAAGTCTGAGGTAAGGCGATCGGGGTGAGAGAGCCCCATGGCTAGACTGTCTTCTAGCGCCGCCACCAGATCGGCAATCGGGCGCGGCTTCCATCGGAGCGGATGGCCAAAGTCGAGCATGTCGTCATCAAAGCGGTCGTAACAAACTGAGTTGGAGATAACTAACCGGTTCACCAATTGGGGATGCTCGATGCCCAAAATCAATGCGACTGCGCCGCCGGTATCGTGGCCGACCACATGAACTTGAGATAGATCAAGGGCCTGGAGCAGGGCGCAGATCATTCGGGCCTGATCTTGAAAAGAGCGATCAAAGCGATCGCGTCGGTCAGACCAACCATGGCCCAAAAAATCCGGCGCAATCACCCGATAACCTGCCGCCACCAGTGGCGGAATCACTGCATGGTAAAGATATCCCCAGGTGGGAATCCCGTGCATCAGCAGAAGAGTCCCCTGCTGCGCTGCTCCGACGTCTACATAGCAAATATTGACGGGAATGTGCGCCACCGTATTGGCAGGCAGCTCAATCTCTTGTTGTGAATTTTTATAATCCTGCCAGGTGTTCCAAAGTGTCATGGGTAGTGCAAAAGACCTGTAAGTCACCTTACGGGAAAACCTTAAGTTTGCAAACTGGATGTAGGCTAATCAAAGTCTGTGGGTAGGCTTGAATCTTGGTGATGCTCAAACAGGCGACTAATTTGGCTGGGCACCACACGATCCAGGCATAGCTCTGGAAGGTCTTGTGCTTCGAAAAAGTCGACTGCCTCAGTTTCAAGACTGGCTGTGGCAGTTCCCCCGATGAGTTTGCAGTAGAAAAACAATTTGAAGACATGATGGGCTAACGGTGGATGTCCATGGCGAGGGTGGTTGCGATCGTAGACCGCGATGAGTTTAATCGCTTGAGTCTTGAAACCGGATTCTTCGTAGATCTCGCGCTCGACCGCGCCGCTGGGAGAGTCGCCAATATCGACCCATCCGCCGGGCAGTGTCCAACAGCCGTCCGCTCTTTCCTTGACTAGCAAAATCTTTTGGTTGCGAAAAACAGCCCCGCGCACGTCTATTTTAGGTGTGGCATATCCTGTCTCTGAATTGAACAAATCCAGGATGTCGCTGGGCTCAGTCTCAGTGTGGGTCGCCATCACCTCGGCGGCGATTCCCTGGAGCTGTCTGTATCGCTCAATATCGTAAGGATTGTCGCTGTAGGTCAACCCGTTTTGGGCAATAGCTTGCAACTGTTGCGACCATTCCAACCACTTCAAGCTCATATATTACTCCGGATACCCCGTGCCAAACATAGCAAACAAATCGTGATGGTGAATACAGTCAGAATCCTGAAATATGAAGTAAAAATAGACAAATTTCAACACCCACTGCGCTCAGGCTATTTGATTGTTAGTTTACCAACCAAGTCTTTCTATGAAACTATCTCGTCGCCAGCTTTTACAGTTTTCTAGCTATTGGGGGTTGGGTTTGTTGACCGATAGTTTTTTGCTCAGGCCAAGGCTGGTGCAAGCAGAGCTTTTGTCTGAGACACCGTTGACAATGCAGCTAGACTGGAAATTTAATGTGCAGTTTGCGGGCTTGCTAATGGCGGAAGGAGCCGGGCTGTATGCCGATCGAGAGGTTGTCGTCGAGCTACTGCCCTGGGAGTCGGGCATTGTGGTGCCGGAGGTGGTCGCAGCCAACCCTGGCACGATAGGATGTGCTGAGCAAAATCTGATTTTAGAAGCCCAGGCGGCGGGAGCGCCGATTAAGGTTCTGGCGACCATGCTGCAATCCTCTCCTTTGGGGCTGATGACCTTGCCAGACGCAGGGATAACAACATTAGAAGATTTGGTAAGCCTCAAGGTGGGGATGCATGTAGATGGCCTGGCGGTGATGGAATTAGTGCAGGGCGTCAGTGGCTTTGACCCAGGGGCGATTGAGGTGGTCGAAATCCCCTATGAGGATAAGTACGATCGCTTGCTCTCAGGGGAGTTGGCCGCGATTCAATGTTACGCCGTGGATGAGCCCATCGGGTTTAAGAGTCAGTACGGCATTGAACCCATCATGCTAAAGCTGGCTGACTACGGCTATGAAGCCTACGCCCAGGTGATTTTTGCCCATAATGATCTGATCGAGTCATCCCCAGAAGAGGTCAGCGGATTTTTACAGGCTACGTTTGGCGGGTGGTCGATGGCGCTGGCGGATATCCCATCAGCGGCAGCCGAGGTCGTGGCAAACTACGTAGAACCGGGCAGCAAGTATGAGGATGTGACCTATCAGACGCAATCTCTGGAGCTCATTGCAGAATATATGCTGTTGGGCATTGAGCCAGCGGCGCTAGGAACCATCGACAGCGATCGCTGGATGCGCATGGCGCAGCGCTTTGTAGAGTATGGCATTATTGACACGGCTCCCGAACAGGCAGATTCTCTGGCAACCAGATTTTGGCCTGCCGGATAAGTTAAGAAAATTGCATCTACCGGATCATCAAGCTATGATCTGGGGTCATAGCCTTGCTTAGAAAGGCATGGGTTTAGTGTTGGTGTCTAACCTCTCCCTTTCCCCTCCCCCTTGCCAAGGAGGGCTGAGGGGGATCCCTCGGAGTTTCGAGCTTCAGTCGATCCACCTAGTCCCCTTGAAAAGAGGGGACTGGAGCCTAGGCATTAACGTTAAACACATACTCAGAAAGGCTTGGTAGATCTCAAGGTAGGTTTTCAGAGTCCTATGGAATTAGACACCATCCTAGCCGCGCTTGAAGAAAACAGCACTCAAGAATTTCCTCGCGAAGCTGTAAGGCAGGCGATCTCGCGCAAAGAAGAGATTACGCCCTTACTCTTGACGGCTTTAGAAGATGCCAAGACTCATCTGAAGGAGATTGCCCAAAAGCCCAGTTACTCTTTGCACATTTACGCGATCTTTTTACTGGCGCAGTTTAAGGACACCAGAGCCTATCCCCTAATCGTTGATTTATTCTCAGTGCCTGGAGATATTGTAGAAGATATCGCTGGAGATATTATTACTGAGGACCTAGGCCGAATCTTAGCCTCTGTTTACGATGGCGATTTGGCCCCGATCAAACGACTCATTGAAGGCCCAGATGTTTATGAATCCGTCAGAGTAGCGGGTTTCTCGGCGATTGAAACCCTGGTAGCTCAAAATGTACTGCCTAGAGAATCGGCGCTGGACTATTTTAAGCACCTGCTCTCAACACAGCAGAAAGAAGGAGAGTATTACTTTCTTTCGATGTTAGTGATATCGTGTATAGACTTGTGCCCCGATGAAGAGTTACTGACCATTATTCGCTCAGCCTTTGAAAAAGACTTGATCGACGAAATGTTGGTTGTCATTGAAGAAGTCGAAGAGGCTTTGGAGACGGACCCGGAAGAGGCTCTGGCTAAACTGCGAGAACAGCGCCATTATCGATTTGTCGAAGAT
>JBCCRZ010000116.1:0-12136 GCA_039200855.1 Cyanobacteria bacterium P01_D01_bin.44
AATCCGAACTCAGACCGCCATCCCTGTTATTGACGGGGACTTTCTATACTAGAGGCATAGTAAACGGCCCCTTTAGAAAGCCCTAAACATAATGCAGCAATTAAACAGCGACATCATGGGCGCGGTTGAGGCGCAAGGCTATCGGGTCACCATTGGTGATGTATCGACCCACACAGGTTTGGATCTGGCGCTGGCACAGCAGGGATTACTGGCACTGGCTGCGGATACCCAGGCCCATATGCAGGTGGCTGAGACGGGCGATATTGCCTATGAGTTTCCCAAAAATTTCCGCGCTATCTTACGCAACAAGTACTGGCAGCTGCGTTTCAAAGCTGCTTGGGAGCAGGTGTGGGAGGTCTTGTTTTACCTGATTCGGATTTCATTTGGGGTGGTTTTGATGGTGTCGATCGTGATTGTGATCGCCGCCATTGTGATCTTGCAAATCGCGGCTCAGCAGTCCCAGGGCAACAATGACCGACGAGATTATGGCAGTTCGGGGCCACGGATTGGGTTTAACCCTTATTTGTTTTTCTATTGGTTTGACTTTGATTTGAGGCGTCATCGAGGGGGACGTCATCGAGGGAACAGCCGGTCGCGATCGCAACCGCGCCAGCGCGGGGAGTTAGGTTTCCTGGAGGCAATTTTTTCATTTTTATTTGGGGATGGTGATCCTAACGCCGATCTTGAAGAGCGTCGCTGGGGTGCGATCGCAACCGTGATCCGCAACTACCGGGGGGCCGTCACCGCTGAGCAAATCACCCCTTATCTAGATGATCTGGGTAAGGGCTGGTCAGTCGAATACGAAGACTACATGCTACCCGTGCTGGCTCGGTTTAATGGTCAGCCCAAAGTAAGCCCCGAGGGAGATATGGTTTACCACTTTCCCGAGCTGCAAGTCACGGCTGCCGACCAAAAACGAGTGCCGGTCAATGATTTTTTACAAGAGGTGCGGCGACGCTTTACTGCTGCTACGTCAGACCAAGTAATGCTGTCTATTGGCCTGGGCAGTGTCAACTTTATTGCCGCCATATTCCTAGGCATTCAGCTACAAAACCCCGACACCCTGGCTCAGGTAACCAATCTGGGACCGCAAATTAACAGCTTTATTGGTCTAATTCAGGCAATCTATTGGTTTTTATGGAGCTATGGAGCTGCGTTTCTAGGCATTCCCCTGGTGCGGTATTTTTGGCTACAGCGTCAAAACCAAGCCATCGTGGTCCGCAACGGTCAAAGACAGCAGCGTGCCCTCGCCTTGGCTGAAGGCGGTGAGCTGGTGCAGCGTAAGCTCCAGTATGCCCAACAGTACGCGTCTGAAACGGTGCTCGACAAATCCGATGCAGTCTATTCCACAGAAACAGACTTACTCGATCAAGAGCATAGCCAGCGAGATCGACTAGATGCAGAGTGGCAGCGGCGACTCGGTCAATCTAATTCGTAAATTTCTTGAATAAAAATCAGAAAAAAAGGGGATGCAAGTTTTTTGCACCCCCTCAATTGACCTTGGCCAATCAACTTTCACCTATGTGCCAGTGCTTTTGCTGTTAGTCTGAATGTACAAAATCAGCAAAAAAACCGTCGGCACAAAAACGAACAAAATACTTGCAACAAACCCCAGATTATTAACTTCCATCAGACCCAGCCTCTCAGCTCTCAACAGCAATACCGACCCTTAGCATATCACTGTCTTTGACTGCGATTAAAGTCCCTTTTGGGGCGGGAGAGCGCGGTAGCTAGGCAGACTGCGCGATGGGATTAAGGGCTCGGCTCTGCTGAGGTCTCCTCGGCGGTGGCAGCCTCTGAGGCTAGCTTGGGGGGCTCAACCGTTTTGTCCGCAACCTTCGCAGGGGACGACTTTGGGGCATTGCCTTTTTTGCCGGGTTTGGTGATCACACTAATCGGACCATTGACGATGGCCTGACAGGCTAAACGGCAGCTATCAGGGCGTTTTTTAAGCTTACGCTCCTCGACTTTTGTGCGGGGCGATAAATTGTGCATTCCCTCGGCGATCTCAACCACGCAGGTGCCGCACTGGCCGTATCCACCACAGTTCGTCATCTTGCCCATAAAGGTGTATAGGTCGATCCCATTCTCAATCGCCTTAAAGCGAAGGTTAGCCCCGTCAGCTGCAACAATCTCTTGCTCTTCTTTAACAAACTTAATAGTTGCCATCGACTACCTCTAATCCTAAGAATCTAATGACCTGGGCTGGTTAAACTGGTCCGTTGTCTCTAGCCTAGCTTGCATTGAATCAGGCAGTCTAGTTACACTTCTTTATACGCTTTCATTTTTCTAATTTGCCACTGTCACCGGTTAGACGTTGTCAGTCATTGAGAATCTGCCCTTTCGGGCGATGGGTACTTAGACTCATATTTCTTGAGTTTAGATGTCTTGGAGATTCTTAAATCTGGTAGCCTAAGTGAGTATTGGCATTCTTAATTTGCGGCTAACTTTTTTTTGAAACCTAGGAGGAGGAGCGTAGTCAATGGGACTACCCTGGTACCGAGTACATACGGTCGTTCTAAACGATCCGGGACGGCTAATTAGTGTACACCTCATGCACACTGCGCTCGTGGCAGGCTGGGCGGGCTCGATGGCTTTGTTTGAGCTGGCCACCTTTGATCCGAGCGACCCTATCTTGAACCCGATGTGGCGTCAGGGCATGTTTGTATTGCCCTTTATGGCTCGCTTGGGCGTAACGGGTTCTTGGGGCGGCTGGAGTGTGACCGGAGAAACCGGTGTTAATCCGGGCTTCTGGTCATTTGAAGGTGTTGCAATTGCCCACATCGTGCTATCCGGTCTGCTATTTTTGGCAGCTGTTTGGCACTGGGTCTTTTGGGATCTAGAGCTGTTTAGAGATCCCCGTACGGGCGAATCTGCGCTAGACCTGCCCAAGATGTTTGGAATTCATTTATTTCTGTCGGGTCTACTTTGTTTTGGCTTTGGAGCCTTCCACCTGACTGGCCTTTGGGGGCCAGGGATGTGGGTTTCTGATCCCTACGGGGTCACGGGGCATATTCAAGCCGTGGCACCGGAGTGGGGACCAGCGGGCTTTAACCCATTTAACCCAGGAGGTGTGGTCGCTCACCACATCGCAGCGGGTGTTGTGGGCATTATTGCTGGCTTGTTTCACTTGACGGTGCGACCGCCCCAGCGTCTGTATAAGGCATTGCGGATGGGGAATATTGAGACAGTGCTCTCCAGCAGTATTGCTGCGGTTTTCTTCGCTGCTTTTATTGTGGCGGGCACTATGTGGTACGGCAGTGCCACCACCCCTATTGAGCTGTTTGGTCCAACTCGCTACCAGTGGGATGGCAATTATTTCCAGCAAGAGATCGAACGTCGGGTCCAAGCGGACGTCGCCGCTGGTCTCAGCCAGGAAGAAGCCTACAGCAAGATTCCCGAGAAGTTGGCCTTTTATGACTATGTGGGCAACAGCCCTGCTAAGGGGGGTTTATTCCGCGTCGGGCCCATGGTAAGTGGAGATGGCATCGCCGTCAGCTGGTTGGGGCATCCTGTCTTTAAGGACGGCGAGGGGCGTGTCTTAGAGGTGCGTCGTCTTCCCAACTTCTTTGAGACCTTCCCAGTCCTCTTGACGGACGCCGATGGCGTCGTTCGGGCTGACATTCCTTTCCGTCGGGCGGAGTCAAAGTACAGCTTTGAGCAGACTGGTGTGACCGCTACTTTTTACGGCGGTGAGCTTAACGGTAAGACGATTACTGACCCGGCTGAGCTTAAGCTCTATGCCCGTAAAGCCCAGCTAGGTGAGCCGTTCACCTTTGACCGTGAAACCCTCGACTCTGACGGGGTATTCCGCACGAGCCCAAGGGGTTGGTTTACTTACGGTCACGCAGTCTTCGCGCTACTGTTCTTCTTCGGCCACATCTGGCACGGGGCTCGGACACTGTACCGCGACGTGTTTGCTGGGGTTGACCCCGATCTCTCCCCCGAGCAGGTGGAGTGGGGTTTCTTTGCCAAGGTGGGTGATAAATCTACCCAGCAGCGTGAAACCAGTAACGTATAACTCTCTGGATTTTTCATAATCCGCGCGCTAGACCCAGCGGTGCATGGTTAATCCCTGTGCTTGCTGGGTTTGCGTCTTAGGTCAATCTATTAAAATAGAAGTGGCTGCCCGGACCTGACTTTCGACCTACATAGGAGCTCATCATGGAAAGTGTTGCTTACATTCTGATTTTTGCGTGTGTGATTGGGACCTTGTTCTTTGCGATCGCATTTCGTGAGCCGCCCAAAATCACGAAAGACTAATTTTTCGTGTTTTCTAACAACACAGGTTTGGGTCCATTCTCAAATTCTTTAGTTTAGCTTGGTTCCAATCCCTGGGTTAGGGGTCATTAGAGATAGAGGTTTGGCTTCTGGCAAATTAGTTTGCCACAATGGAGTTCAGCCTCTATTTTGTTCTTAATAGAATACGAAATACGGCCCTCGGAGGCAGTTAGCTATGCAGTGTCCCTTCTGCCAACATCCCAACAATCGCGTTTTAGAATCTCGGTCCGCTGAGGGTGGCCGCAGCATTCGTAGACGTCGGGAATGTTTGGACTGCAACCGTCGGTTTACAACTTACGAACGTATTGAGTATGTGCCAGTCACGATTATCAAGCGTAACGGCGATCGGGAGTCTTTTGACCGCTCAAAGCTTTTGAGAGGCGTCGTGCGAGCGTGTGAAAAGACTGGCATCGCCTTCCTACGGTTGGAAGCCCTGGTTGAGGACATTGAGGCAGAACTCCAACAAAGAGCGATCCGTGAAGTCGCCAGCGAAGAAATTGGTGAACTTGTGCTGTCGAGGCTAAAGGCGCTGAGCGAGGTGGCCTATGTACGCTTTGCATCGGTCTATCGCCAATTTAGAGGCATCCGCGACTTTGCCGAGGCTTTGAATGATTTTGAACAGTCTGATTTCGAGTCGCCTGATTTTGAGCCGCCTGCTAACTCAGCCGACATCTCCCGCTATCGCACGGAGGGAGAGCCTTCAGATACCCCCGTGTCAGTCAAATCAAGATAGTGGTGACAAGTGCTCTGAATTCGCCTAATATAAATAGTCTGTGACAAATTGCTCTCGGCAGGCAATCGTTCAAGTCTGTCTGAGATAAAATTTTGAAATGAGCTGGTGGCGGTACTTGTGTGAGCGGCCCGTTTGGGTAGCGCCCAATTTGGCGACACAATGCGGTTATTTGACTATGGAGAAAACAGTAGGAAACATCTAGCATGACCAATCAGGATACAAAAGAAACCGATATTGGTTTTACTCATGAAGATTTTGAAGCGCTTTTAGATACGTATGATTATCACTTTAGCCCAGGTGATATTGTAGCGGGGACTGTATTCAGCATCGAACCCAGGGGCGCATTGATTGACATTGGTGCTAAAACTGCAGCGTTTTTGCCCATTCAAGAAATGTCAATCAATCGGGTAGAAAGCTCCGACGAGGTTTTACAGTCCAATGAAACTCGTGAGTTCTTTATCCTGACTGACGAAAACGAAGATGGTCAGCTGACCCTGTCGATTCGCCGGATTGAATATATGCGGGCCTGGGAGCGGGTACGCCAGCTGCAGACAGAGGATGCCACGGTTCGCTCTGACGTCTTTGCAACCAACCGAGGTGGTGCGCTGGTACGCATTGAGGGGCTGCGCGGGTTTATTCCGGGGTCTCACATCAGCACCCGTAAGCCCAAAGAAGATTTGGTGGGCGAAGCCCTACCGCTCAAGTTCTTAGAAGTTGATGAGGAGCGCAATCGACTGGTCCTGAGCCATCGTCGCGCCCTGGTTGAGCGTAAGATGAATGGCTTACAGGTGGGCGAAGTCGTGATTGGTACAGTTCGAGGCCTCAAGCCTTACGGTGCCTTTATCGACATCGGCGGTGTAAGCGGTTTGCTACACATTTCAGAGATATCCCACGACCACATCGATGCGCCTAATTCTGTCTTTAATGTAAATGACGAAATTAAGGTCATGATCATCGATCTCGATGCTGAGCGGGGGCGGATTTCGCTCTCTACTAAACAGCTTGAGCCTGAGCCGGGCGACATGGTTAAGAATCCGGATCTGGTCTTTGAGAAAGCAGAAGAAATGGCTGAGCGCTATCGTCAGCAGCTTTTGAAAGCCGAAACTGAGGCCCTGAATGGCACGGGAGAATCAGATTCTGCTGATGCTGCTAGTGACTACGAGCCTGAGGAAGCTATGGCCGCGGTTGACTAGTTCAATTCAGGACGATTCTCTAAATTTGTCTGCCCAAATTGACTGCAACGGGGTTAGGTTTGCTGATATTCGAGCGGTCATCTTCGACAAAGATGGCACGTTGGCCCAGGTAGATGCTTTTTTGAGTTTACTGGGTCAGCTTAGGGCCGATCAGTTAGCCAGTACGATTCCTGGTATTGAGACCGCTGTCCTAGACAGTTTTGGTTTAAAACAGGGGTTGGACCCGACGGGGCTATTGGCAGTGGCTAGCCGCTCTGAAAACATCATTGCGATCGCAGCCCACGTGGCTGCTACGGAGCGAGGGTGGCTGGAATCATTGGCGAGGGTTGAGGCGGCATTTTTAGAAGCTGAGCAAAAGCTGCCGCTCAAGGCCCCATTGACACCGTTGGTTCCTGGGACGCTTGATCTGTTATCTCGATTGCAAGCTGCCCAGCTTGAGTTGGGGCTACTCTCATCAGATACCCAGGGTAATGTCGAGTCTTGGGTTGAGACCTATCAACTGGAAAGCTATTTTAGCTATCTCCAGGGGGTGAGTGAGGCGCTCCCTAGCAAAACCCACCCTCATTTTTTGGCCCAGGCCTGTCGGTCTATGCAGGTGGACCCAGCGGTGGTGTTAGTCATTGGCGACTCCGCGGCTGATCGAATCATGGCCACTAATGCCGCTGGCTTTATTGGAGTAACCGGAGGCTGGTCACGGCCCTTTGAAATTGTATCTCCTGAACCTTTCCTGAAGCCTCACGCCGCCGCAGTTGGGTTAGAGCAAATTAATGTCGTTCGGTGAGTGCGCTCTACCCTCACTCCCTCACTTTTCCAAGAATTTTATAAAGCCTTGGGAATCGTGGCGCTTATCCAGGTAGTTTCCTGAAACGGCTGATGTTGGCTGATTGGAAACCATGCGCCTACTATAACCATGCGCCCACTATTTAGATATCGTTTAATCAATGCCAGTGTACTCGCTCTCATGGTGGCCTTGGGCTTGGGCAGTAAAACTTACCAGGGTTGGGGAGCGGTCTGGGGGCGTGATTATGGCGGCGATATTATCTATGAAGTCTTTTGGATTTGGTTAATCGGTTTTTTCTGGCCCAAACAGCGGGTTAGGGGGATTGCGATCGCAGTCTTTGTGATCACGTCCCTGATTGAATGCTCCCAGCTCATCCCATTTCCAGCCAGTTGGAAGGCTAACGTGCTATGGCGGCTACTCCTGGGTACCCACTTTGCCTGGTGGGATTTTCCCCACTATGCGTTGGGTAGTCTCTTAGGGGGTGTGAGTTTGAGTGCCCTACTGGCTCAATTTGACCTAGGATCTAGGAAGCCAGCCAAATAATTTCCAGCCAGATAATTTGATGTCACAGCTTCAAACTGCTCTAAAAGAATGGTCTGTCGCCGTGGAGGCCCTGGCCCAAGGCAAGACTTTTTTGCTGCTGCGCAAAGGTGGTATCCGGGAGCAGGGGGGACGATTTAGCGTGGCCGCCCAACAAGTCTTGCTGTATCCCACCTACGAGCACCAAAAAGACTATCTGCTCAAATCTGACTATGCCCAGCAGGTAAAGCCTGTGGAGCCTGGATGGCACCCTAAAACCGTCTCCTTAACTGCCTGGGCCGACATCACCCATATCCTAAAGCTGAGTCAATCCGTTTCAGGGGATTTAGGGCCGCAGATGAATGCCCTCTTGCCGTTTCACATCTGGAATCCCACGTTTGTCACCGAGCGGTTGCGTTGGCAACCGGGCCAGCCCCTTTATATCTTGCTGCTGAGGGTTTATCGACTGTCGACCCCGGTTGAGCTAGCGTGGCTACCCGAGTATGGTGGCTGTCGCTCCTGGCTCACCCTAGCGCAGACGGTTCAAACCGAAAATTCGCTGCCTGTCTTAACCCAAGACGCTTACCAGCAAGAGGTTCAGCAGATCTACGCTGCTTTAAACTAGTAGTCTGTCAGCCTTAAATTTTCGGGTCAGACCGACGCGGAGACACGGGGAATGGGTGACGCGGAGATCGCTTATGGCTGTTGCTCTCCGTGTCCCCGCGTCTCACCCTCGCCGCGTCATCACTAACCGAAATTTCAAGCTTGACGCAGTACTAGTAGTCCGTCAATGTTCAATATTTGGGGTTGATGGGTGAGTGCGCTGCGCTGGTGAGTCGTGAAGACTTCCTCACCGGACTTGACGTTTGGGTATTTCCTCCAGTGGCTCATGACAGGTCAGACTGCCCGACCAAGGCCTCTGCTTTTGCATCGGGTGTGGCCTCTTTTAGGACCGCTGAAGCATTACCCGTTGAAGCTTCCACAGTGAGGGGTGGGGCTGCTTCATCAGCGCCGCTTTGGGGCAGCAAGGGGAGCAGTACCGTCACGGTGGTGCCCTGATCTTCGCCAGCACTGTAGAGACTAATGGTGCCCCCCATCAGTTTCATAAAGTTCTTAGAAATAGCGAGCCCCAACCCCGTGCCCTCATAGGATCTGGTATGGGAGCCATCAACCATGGCAAAGGGACGAAATAGCTTTTGCTGCTGGCTCGGATCAATGCCAATGCCGGTATCTTGGATGGTAACTCGAATGCGGGGCAGCGGCACATCTAGATCAGATGATGAGGGTGGGGCCGTCAGGGCGGACGAGGCTTGACCAGCGGGCTCCGTGGACGCGTCCTCCGGGGGAGGCGCTTCTGTATCGACGGTGACGGTAATACTGCCCTGGGGGGTAAATTTCACGGCGTTGTAGAGCACGTTTAGCAACACCTGCTTGAGCTTGCTAGAATCTGCTTTAACCATCAGGGGGGCGTCCAGATCAGGGCGGACCAAAGTCAGCCCGTTTTGCTGAATCTGTAGCGTCTGCATATCCATCACTTCTTGCAAAATGCGGCGCAGGTCAACCGGCTCTAGGGCCAGGACGACGGTACCCGACTCGATTTTGGCAATGTCGAGAATATCATTGATGATCTTAAGCAAATGAATCGCCGCATTGTCAGCGCGTTCGAGAAATTCCATTTCTTCGGTGCGGTCATCGCAGCAGTCATCACGCACCAGGCGAATGCAGCCAATGATGGCATTGAGCGGCGTGCGCAGTTCGTGGGAGGTATTGGCCAAAAACTCATTTTTGAGCTGGTTAGCCAGCTGGGCATCTTCCCAGGCCTGCCTGAGTTCGGTGGCACCGGCTTCTAGGCGGCGGAGCATCCGCTCCAAAACCTGGCCGAGATAGTCAAGCTCCCAGATGCTGGAGTTACGGGGGGCGGGTTTAAGTTGTGATAAATCTTGGACCTGCTGCGAATAGCGGATCAATCGCTCGACCGGCAAAGAGAGGCTACGGGCTACGTACAAGGCGAGCAGCACATTGGCGAACAGCAGTCCCAGGGTTAACAGCACCAGGATGCGGCGGATCTCTTTGAGGGCATGGAGTGCTTTGGGCAGGGGGGTCACGGCCAAGACGGTCCAGGTTTTTTCTTGGTTTGGGGCAACGGGGAGTTGAGTGCCCTGATAGCCCGCTAACCATTCATCCCCGGTTTCTTGAAAATTGAACAGGTGCAAAGTGCCCTGGTTGCCTGCTCGCACACTGGCGACAATGCTGTTGAGCCGATCCTCAGCGGGGACACTATCAATGGACTGGCCAATCAAATCAGGGTCAGGATGCACGACAATTGTGCCTTGGCTGTCAATCACGACCGTGTTGCCCACGAGTGACCGTGGATTGGTATCTTCTAATTGGGAAAACCCAACGCGGGCAGTCAGGGTATAGCGCAGTTGATTGGTAGGGTCGTAGGCTGGCGTCGCAATCACCAGATTAATCAGAGACACGGCTGTTGGATCAACCGCGGTGGCCATAGACCGCTGGGCAGCTTGCAGAGACACCAGGGAAAAGGTGGGACGAGGCGATGTATTTTGTTGCAACCAGGGGAGTGATTGGGCATCGTCCAACAGCGTCTGGTCACAGGTGCTCAGGGCGACAGCCCCTTGAGAATCTCTCAGCTCAAAGCAATTGATTTCGTAGGGAACGATTTTGGCGAACTGTTCGAAGGCCGCTTTGATATCAGTCAGACTGCCAGTGGTTAAGGCTGAATTTTGCGCGAACAGCTGCAAATCGCTCTGGGCCGTTTTGACTTCTTGATTGAGCTCATCGGCTTTACGGAGAGCGCTGCTTGCTAAATTTTGACGAGCTGTCTCCAACAGGCTGGTGCGAGCTTTTCGCAACGTCATCGCCTGCCCGATCAGCAAAATCGGGACGCTCAGCAGCAGGATGCGAAAAATGAGAAGGCGACGGAACGAACTGGGACGCTTGACCATAAAAGTCGCTGAGAGACGACGGATACGCTGGGTTTAAAGATCAAATCAATATAGGAAACACCGAAGTGGAGGTCAATTCTAAAGGGGCCAACTTTAGAATCTGGTAGATAAACTGACTTTCAAGCGAGTGGCTATCTCGTTAGTCTATCGGGGGGATAAACCCCTCCGCAGGACTACGGACTAAAAGTTGAATGCTGGCTCACATAGATGAAGATTTGAGTGAGCAGGCTGACCGCTTAACCCTATCCAGACCTGTCGCTTGGTCTATGAAAAACTCGAGGTTTCAAACTGGATGTGGTTTAGTCAGTAGATACTTGGTCCAATAAGCTCCAATCCATTATGGCGCAAGAATCTGATTCGTCTGCTCTAACTCACGAAAAATTTGACCGACCTCAGGTAATCGCAGTGCTGGCAATGAGTGTGGATGGCAAAATTGGTGACGTCTATCGCAGTGCTGCTCGATTTGGGTCAGGGGCCGATCGACATCATCTAGAGACGTGTGTGGCCCAGGCCGATGCCACTCTGTTTGGGGCGGGGACGCTGCGGGCCTATGGGACCACGCTATCGGTGCGCGATCGCACCCTCCAACAGCAGCGACAGCAACGGGGGCAACCGGCGCAGCCTGTCCAAATCGTGTGCTCTGCGTCAGGGGCATTAGATCCGGGCTGGCGCTTTTTTTCGCAACCAGTGCCGCGATGGCTACTGACCACAGAGGCCGGAGCTTATCCTTGGCAGGGGAGCGACCACTTTGAGCGGATATTGGCAACTCCCTTTAAAGACGGGTTTGACTGGGGGGAGATCCTGGCCCAGCTTAAGCAACTCGGCATTGCCCAACTCTTGGCGATGGGCGGGGGTGAGCTGTTGGCGGCTTTGCTAGCGGTAAATGCCATCGACGAGCTGTACTTGACGATTTGTCCCCTGCTGCTGGGTGGCAAAACTGCCCCCACCCCAATCGATGGCGTGGGCTTTTTAGCAACCCAGGCCCCTCGGCTGCAGCTTATGTCCGTCGATAGGCGGGGGGATGAGGTGTTTTTGCACTATCGGCGGCATGGCGATGAGAGTGAAGTTACACTACCTTAAGAGCTAAGCAGTTTTGAGTTCTGAGCTAAGCGATTCGCGGTTCTCGAATATGGTGTCAAATTTGAAACCCCAGACCACTCAATCCCAGATTACTGTGCGTTGGGTCAGCCGACTTGACGATTTGCCCCAGGCTGAGTGGGATGTGATCGCAAAAGCCTTTAAAACGCCATTTTTGGAGTGGGCCTGGCTGCACAACATGGAACGCTCTGGCAGCGCCGTAGCTAAGGCGGGTTGGCTACCCAACCATCTGACCCTCTGGCGCGATCGCGCTTTGATTGCAGCGGCCCCGCTTTATCTCAAGGGCCATAGCTACGGCGAGTTTGTATTTGATCACCAATGGGCGGAGCTGGCCGAGCGGCTAGGGGTGCAGTATTACCCAAAGCTGCTGGGGATGGCCCCGTTTACCCCCGCCGAAGGCTATCGCTTTTTGATCGCTGACGGAGAAGACGAGGCTGACCTGACTCAGCTGATGGTCAGCGCCATTGATGATTTTTGTTTGCAAAATACTATCTCGGGGTGCAACTTTCTCTACGTCGATCCCGAGTGGCGGAACCAGCTTGAGCAGCTGGGTTTTCGCACCTGG
>JBCCRZ010000117.1:0-12063 GCA_039200855.1 Cyanobacteria bacterium P01_D01_bin.44
GGCCGAGGGAGAAAGCGCACCCAGGGCTAACGTTAAAGCTAATGCAGACAAGAGAGGGCGTTTCATAATCTGTCTCCTTGTAAAGGTGTGAAGTGTGCAAAGCGAGTAAGCTTTGCTTTCTTGAGTACAAGAATGACAGGGCGATCTGAGCTGCCCGTGATTCAAACCTGAGAGTGTCTGTGAATGTGCTGTGATATTTGTCACTATGGGATCACGCCAGGGCACACTCAGCGGATGCGGTAGGATAGAGCTATCGCAAGCCCCTAGCCTCAATGGTTGCCAAGCCTCTATCAGAAACCGCTGCGGATGAGTTGGTGGCTATCTTGAAAGCCGAAAATCAGGCTCGACAGCAGGCAGAAGAACGCGCCCAAAAGCCAGAAGGACGCGCCGAGCGTTTAGCCCAGCGACTACGCGAAATGGGGGTTGATCCAAATGAGGTTTAACTTCTTACCGCAAAAGGATAACCTCATAAAGAAACCAGGTTTCTTACTAGAGATCTTGACAGAACTAATCACCTGCCAGAGAAACCCGGTTTCTGACCCCTATCGCCACAAATAAAGCAGCGCAAACAAGATAATCCAGATCACATCGACAAAGTGCCAGTACAGCTCGACCGCCTCAATGCCGAAGTGACTTTCGTGGGAATAGTGACCCACTGCCCGAGAGCGAAACAGCACCGCCATCATCATCAATAGCCCCAGCAGTACGTGGAGCCCGTGGAAGGCGGTGAGGACGTAGAAGGTGCTGGCAAAGATGTTGGTGGTCAGGCCAAATTCTAAATTTAAATACTCGTAAACCTGGCCGCCCAGGAAAATAGCCCCCATCACAGCGGTGATAGCAAACCAGAGCTGCATGCCGCTGACGTCATCTTTTTTGATGGCGGTATCGGCCTTATGGATCACAAAACTGCTGGAGATCAGGATGATCGTATTGATACCCGGCAGCAAAATCTCTAGTTCTGGGGTGCCCTCTGGGGGCCAGGCGGGGGCCATCAACCGAAAGCTGAGGTAGGCGATAAATAACCCCAGAAAGATCATGCTTTCTGCACAGAGGAAGACGAGCACGCCAAACATCCGCAGATCGGGATGTTCTTCATGGCCTTGGCCGTGGGCGTCCTGGGAGATTGCGATAGTTTCGTTCAGGTTGATGGCGGAGCCTTGCATGGGAGTTAAAAAGTTAGGTCAGTGGGGAAGTGGGAAGTGGGGAGATACAAAGTTAATGGGCATGGGCGGCGGCAGCCGCAATCGCTTCCTCGTAGATGTCTTCATCATCTGTTTCAGGAATGTAGCCCAGGCCATAGTCATATGGGCCGGTCTTAAGAACAGGCACACCTTCAAAGTTTTCGTGGGCCGGGGGCGATAGGGTCTGCCACTCCAGGGTGAGAGCACGCCAGGGGTTGGTGGGGGCTTTTTCGCCCCAGCCCCAGCTCCAGATAGCGTTGATGATAAAAGGCACGGTGGAGACGGCCATCAAATATGCGCCGATGGTGGCGACCACATTCAGGTCAGTAAATTGTGGGTCATAGAGGGCAATACGGCGGTTCATGCCTTGCAAGCCAAGCTGGTGCATGGGCATAAAGGTCAGGTTCATGCCGACGAAGGTCAGCACGAAGTGAACCTTGCCCCAAAACTCATTTAACATCCGGCCCGTCATCTTAGGAAACCAGTGATAAAGCGCCATGTAAATCCCAAAGATGGATGCGCCGAACAGCACGTAGTGAAAGTGAGCTACCACAAAATAAGTGTCGTGGACGTGAATATCGAAGGGGACAGCGGCCAGCATGACGCCGCTGATGCCGCCGATCACAAAAATGGCGATAAAGCCAATGGCAAACAACATGGCGCTGGTATAGGCGATTTTGCCTCGCCAGAGGGTAGCCGTCCAGCCGAAGACTTTGATGCCAGTGGGGACGGCAATGGCCATGGTGGTAATCATGAAAAACATGCGCAGCCAGGGTGGGGTGCCGCTGGTGAACATGTGGTGTGCCCAGACGATCAGGCCCAAAAAGCTAATCACCAGACTGGAGTAAGCAATGGCACGGTAGCCAAAAATCGGTTTGCGGGCGTGCACGGGCAGCACATCGGAAATGGCCCCGAACAAGGGCAGTACAAAAATGTAAACCGCTGGGTGAGAATAGAACCAAAACATGTGCTGGTAGACCACCGGATTGCCGCCACCCGTGGGATTAAAGAAGGCGGTACCGGCGACCAGATCAAACATCAGCAGCACCAGCGCACCTGCCAGCACCGGGGTGCTGATCAAAATCAGCAGCGAGGTGGCAATCATGGCCCAGCAAAACAGCGGCATCCTCAGCAGGGGCATACTGGGCACGCGCATCTTTAAAATGGTGACCAGAAAGTTGAGTGCCCCCAAAATGGAAGCAGTTCCGCCAATCAGGATGCTCAAAATCCAAATACCTTGCCCCAACATGCCAGTGGACAAACTGAGGGGCGGGTAGGAGGTCCAGCCAGCCTGGGGTGGCTCGAAAAAGAAGCTGGCGACTAGCATGATCCCAGACGGAGGGATCATCCAGAATGCGATCGCATTCACCCGCGGAAAGGCCATATCCTTAGCCCCAATCATCAGCGGGATCAGATAGTTTGCTAACCCTGCCCCGGCGGGCACAATCCACAAAAAAAGCATGATCGTGCCGTGGAGCGTCAGCACCCCGTTGTAGGTCTCGGGGGTGATGAAATCGGGGTTGGGGGTGGCCAGCTCAGTGCGAATCACCGTCGCTAGCCCACCGCCAATCAGATAAAACACAAAAGAGGTGACCAGATACTGAATGCCAATCACCTTGTGGTCAGTGCAAAAGGTGAAATAGTCAGTCCACTTACGCTCATTGCCTAACAACGGCTGAGAGGGAGACGGTTCCGGTGCTCTTGCTAATTCTGCTTGTGCCATACGAATTCTAAAGACAGAGTGAAAAAGACAACAATAAGCAAAGGGTTAGGGGGATTTAGACACCTGCGTCCAACAACAGCTTGAACCCGTTCATACATACGAAGGATCAAACACTATGCAGGATTGAATGCAATGTCAGACGACGGGTGATGCCTGTGATGCAGCTGTTGAGTATCCACTTCGAGCTGCATCGGATCTACGAAGTGAGCCAGATAGTCAGCATCGGTTTCCGCTGCCGGTTGGGCGGCGGCGATGGCAGTTGATAAATCGCTTGGACCCTGGGCAACTCGACTTTGCACCCATTCGTCATACTCCTCAAGAGAGTGTACGATCAGCTGAGTGCGCATCCCGCCGTGATAGGCCCCGCATAGCTCCGCACAGACTACCGGATAGGTCCCTTCTCGCGTGGCTTTAAACACGAGGGAGGTTTGCTCCCCCGGAATCATATCTTGCTTAATGCGAAACTCAGGTAGCCAGAAGGCATGGATCACATCCTTTGCATTGAGGTTGAGCTTGACCAGCTTACCCACAGGCACATGGACCGCACCGTCTACGATGCCGGTATCTGGGTAGGTCATGACGAATGCATACTGCATTGCCAGGACATCCACTGTCACATCTGGAGCCTCCATCTCATCCGCAGGTGGGTTACCCAAACCAGAGGCTGCTAACAGTGGGTAGCTAGAGACTTGATCGCTGGTGCTAGCGTAGGCCAGCTGTATCGGCTTCTCGCTGTGGTGATGCTCCATCAGGTTGAGCCCACCCATCCGACTGTAGATATCGAAACTGTAGACGGATAGCCCCAACACGATAATGGCGGGCAGCGCTGTCCAAAGAATTTCTAACGGGATGTTGCCTTCGATATGGGGACCATCTTCCATATCTCCCTTGCGACGACGAAAGCGAATGACCGCTACCAATAACGCGCCTTCTACCAGCAAAAACAGGCCAGTACCGATGGTCATCATCAAATTGAATAAGCTATCCACCTCTTCTGCCTCTGTGGAAGCGGCGACCGGCATCAAACCGTGATTTTGACCATACCAAAGGCTAGCCAGGGTAATCCCAATCCCCAGCATCATCGTGATAATAGAACTCGGAATCTTCACGGCTAAATAAACCTCGCAGAGCTTGCCTCGTAGCTGATCGGGTTTTACACGCTCGATCACCTTGGGCGGATAACAATTTTTCCCTTCCCAACTTAACGCCATTACTGGCAGGCGGGTGTAGTTTCTGCCCCATATTTCCGTCTTTAAGGATTTTCTTTAGGATCGTAGCTTCAGCGTTTGATGCAGTCCCCCTTACACGCTGATCTCACTCGGCCTCTTTCCCAAATCAGGGGGGGCGATCACAACGACGAGGGCGGCAAGATTTGCAACATTTCGCAACATTTCGCAACAGACGGCTTAAAGGTAGGCCCTGTGGACATATGGGCCACATTTTGGCAGCGGCTGTAGCAGAGAGATTGCGAAAAAACTCTAAACATATTTCACGTCTCCAGAAAAAAATTCTTACAGTGGAGCCAAAGGACCCCTAAAGAGCTTTTTAGAGAGAACCCACCCGTAAAGAGAACCCCCAACGGCAATGATTAATTCCACACTGCGTTCCAAACCTGACCGGTCAAATAGTGAAAACAAGGAAGTTAAGCCTGAGATCATCATTCGTCGGTGGGTTTGGAAGATGGCCGTGGCCACCCTTGCCCTGATGGCAGTGGGTAGTGCCACTCGAGTGATGAATGCCGGTCTGGCGTGCCCTGACTGGCCGCTTTGTTACGGTCGGCTGGTACCCACCCAGCAGATGAATTTACAAGTGTTTCTAGAGTGGTTTCATCGTCTGGATGCCTCTTTGATTGGGTTGATGGCGATTGGCTTAGTCGGCCTGAGCCTTTGGTTTCGGCGGACCTTGCCCAACTGGTTGCCCTGGGCCTCGACCGTAGCGCTGCTGTTAATCGTTTTTCAAGGCGTTTTAGGGGGGCTCACGGTTACTCAGCTGCTGCGCTTTGATATTGTTACTGCCCACTTGGGGACCGCATTGCTGTTTTTTACAACGTTGTTGATTATCGGCACCTTGTTGATGCCCTACCGCCCCACTGGCAACGCGGGTCGTTTGCCCTGGCTAGGCGGTGCCGCTGCCCTGCTGGTCTATGGCCAAAGCATCCTGGGCGGCATCGTGGGATCACGCTGGGCGGCGCACCAGTGCTTTGGCCTCAATGAACTTTGCAATGTCATGAACTATCACATTTTTGGGGTGGTGCCGCCGACGCTAGCCGTTTTGATATTGGTGATCAGCGTTTGGCGGACCCCCGCTCTGGATGGACAGTTGAGAAAACTGGTAAATGTTGCTGGTTTGTTGCTCATGCTCCAAATCGCTTTAGGGATCGCTACCTTTAGGCTGCATCTGCAGGTCGAGCTGCTGACCGTTTGTCACCAAACTGTGGGGGCTGCCTTGCTGGGCACCTTGGTTTGTTTTACCGGCTTGACATTGCGCGATGGCAAAGTCTCCCTTGTGGAGACTTCTAAAGTCTCTTCGGGAGAGCATCGCAAGGTTGCTAATTCCATGCAAGAAGCTCTCTAAGCAAGCAAACCCACTACCCACGCTCATCCGCAAGATTTTTTATTTATCTCAATCGGGATCGCTACAAAATATGCAACCTTCCACCGTATGGACTAAGACTGCGACTCATCACGAAAACTTTGGTCAGGTTTGTCGCAGCTATTGGCAGCTCACCAAACCCAGGATTATCCCCCTATTGCTTATCGAGACGGCGGCCAGCATGTGGGTGGCCGCCCAAGGGCAGCTATCGCCCTGGCTGGTATTGGTCACGCTGTTGGGTGGGTGGCTAGCCGCCGCGTCAGCCCAGGTGATCAACTGTGTCTACGATCGCGACATTGACTACGACATGGAGCGCACTCGCCATCGACCGCTCCCATCAGGGCGCATTTTGGTCCGCGACGCGTTGATTTTTGCAGCCATCCTGGCCGTTGCGTCTTTCAGCCTGTTAGCAGTTTTTGCTAACCTCCTGGCGGCGGGGTTGGCAATGGCGGGGCTCGCCGTCTACGTCGGTGTTTATACCCACTGGCTAAAGCGATCTTCTCCTCAGAATATTGTCATTGGGGGGGCTGCCGGGGCGATCCCGCCGATGGTGGGTTGGGCTGCGGTGACAGGGGAGCTGGGCTGGGCCGCCTGGATTTTCTTCGCCATTGTCTTTGTCTGGACGCCGCCTCACTTTTGGGCGCTGGCGCTGTTAATCCAGGATGATTATGCCAAGGTGAATGTGCCGATGCTGCCGGTGGTGGTCGGTGATGAAGAAACGGCCAAGCAAATCTGGTTGTATACCCTGTTGCTGGTGCCCCTGACGCTGCTGATGGTGTGTCCGCCGGAGGCCTGTGGCTGGCTCTATGGCCTGGTGGCCCTGATTTTGGGGGGGCTATTTTTGAAGAAGGCCTATGCGCTGAAGCAATGTCCATGCGATCGCGACTTAGCCCGCAGCACCTTCAAATACTCCATCTTCTACATGATGTTGCTTTCGGCGGGCATGGTTGTAGACAGTCTGCCAGCTACCCGCCATGCCCTACAGGCGCTGGTCAACCAGATGGATACCGTCATCGCCATGATTGCTTAGGCACGTAAATAGCTCTAAGTTTTCTACTGAACTACCCCCCTTGCCCACTAACGGTAAACTGTGGATAGGCCACAGTACTTTGCCACAGCACCAAGAGGTACCCATGCCCCCTGCGGTTTTAATTGAAGGGCTGCAAAAGCGCTACGGAGATGTCCAAGCAGTTAAGGACGTGTCGCTCAAGATTGAACCGGGCGAAATCTTTGGACTGCTTGGCCCTAACGGTGCGGGTAAAACCACCACCATTCGCTGCCTGTGTACCCTGACTCTGCCCGATGCGGGTAATCTCGAAGTCTGTGGGGTCTCAGTGCTAGACGATCCGCGTCAGACTCGACAGCGGTTGGGCTACATCGCCCAAGAGGTGGCCCTCGATAAGGTGCTGACCGGGCGCGAGCTGCTAGATTTGCAGGCGGCGATTTACCATCTGCCCACCGCGCTGGCCAAAGCCCGAATAGATCAGATGATTGGCCTCCTAGAACTCGGGGATTGGGCAGATAAAAAAACCGGCACGTACTCTGGGGGGCTCAAAAAGCGGTTAGACCTGGCAGCGGGTCTGCTACATCAGCCCGACGTGCTGGTGTTAGACGAGCCCACAGTTGGCCTCGATATTGAAACCCGCTCCGCCGTGTGGAAATTCCTGCGGCAGCTGCGTGAGGCGGGCACGACCATTTTGATTACCAGCCACTACCTCGAAGAAGTCGATGCCCTGGCGGATCGCGTGGCCATTATCGACCAGGGTAAAGTAATCGATTCTGGTACACCCTCGGATCTCAAAACAAAGGTGGGGGGCGAACGCATTACCCTGCGCATTCGCGAATTTACCCCCGATGCCGAGGCGACCCAGGCCAAAGATCTGCTGGAGAAATTGCCCATCGTACAGGAGGTGATCATCAACAGTGCCCAGGGCAATACCCTAAATATGGTAGTTGACTCAGACGCGGATGCTCTGCTCACCGTGCAGCAAGCGCTCAAAGCAGCGGACCTACCCACCTTTGGGATCGCCCAATCGCGCCCCAGCCTTGATGACGTCTACCTTGCTGCCACTGGGCGTACACTCCTAGATGCCGAAATCGCTGCCGCGGGTAAGCGCGATATGAAGGCAGAGATGAAAAAGCAGAATATGAGACGTTAAATCTGAGAAACCATGAGTAGCTCTTATCCCGGCATTCAAAACAGTCAGCTTCAGCAGTGGAAAGTAGACCAGGGTGATATCAAAGACCCAGGTTTCAGTGATCTTTTGCAAGAAACGGTGGCTTTGACTAAGCGGCTCTTTATCCAGCTGCAGCGACGCCCGTCTACGCTAGTCGCGGGTATTGTGCAGCCACTGATGTGGCTGATCTTATTTGGCGCGCTGTTTCAGAACGTACCCAAGGACTTGTTTGGAGATAGTGTTAGCTACGGTCAGTTTATCGGGGCAGGCATCATCGTCTTTACGGCCTTTGGCGGTGCCCTCAATGCTGGATTACCGGTGATGTTTGACCGCGAGTTTGGCTTTTTGAATCGACTGCTGGTCGCCCCACTGGCGTCCCGGTTTTCAATCGTGATCGCATCAGCCCTGTTTATCTCAGCGATGACGCTGGTGCAGACGTTGGCGATTGTCGTACTGAGCGCTTTCTTGGGGACTGGGTTACCGGGGCCTGGCGGTCTGGCACTGATGGTGATGATTGTGCTGACCCTGACCCTGGGGGTGACGGCTCTGAGCTTAGGGCTAGCTTTTGCCCTGCCCGGTCACATCGAGCTGATTGCGGTTATTTTTGTCACTAACCTGCCACTGCTATTTGCCAGTACGGCACTGGTGCCCCTGTCCTTTATGCCCCAGTGGCTACAGGTGGTTGCTAGCCTCAACCCGCTGAGCTACGCTATCGAGCCCATTCGCTATGTCTACCTGCACGCCGACTGGAGCCTGAGCAGCATCGTCATGCAGGCTCCCTGGGGCAACGTCAGCATGGGCATTTCTTTGGGGGTTTTAGTCGTCTTTTGTGGTTTAGCCCTGGCGGTGATTCGCCCTCTGATTGGTCGCCGGATTGCCTAGCTGCCCAATTCCCAAATTGGTATAGCCTTGACGGTTTATCTTTGGGCAAACTTGTTACACTGGGTAACGTCGATTGCCATATCGCGACTTACGTTTATGAAAAGCTTTCTCTACAAAACATGCAGCTTAGGCATCGTCATGGGGGTAGCCGCTGCACCTGCTGCCCTGGCGCAAAGTTCTTCTAATAATGCGTCCGATCTATTTAACCGAGACAACGAAGCCCAAAGTGGTGAAGTTTTCTCGGGTAGCGGCGTTGATTTTGGTGAGCTGATCCATCGTGCAAACCGAGCTGGTGGCCTAAGTGACGCTGACTATCGTCAGCAGCAGGAGCGAAATTTTAACGAAGCAACGGCTGATTACCTGCAGCGTCGTCAAGAAGTCTTGCAGCAGCCTGCAGCCGGTACCCCAGGGGATGATGACTCCCTGGAGGTTGGCCTTTAGAGGCTACCAGGCATGGGGGACTCCATGGATTTTAAGTTAAGGCCCCCTGATTTAATCGAAATTTCTAAAGGCTCGGAGGGGATAAAGTTCTATCCCTTTTATTTAAACCTCGGATCGTCGTGCTCGCATAAACCACAATCGGTTTGATAATGACTTCCCAGTAGCCCTGTCCAATTTGGACTGAGCTGAGGATAGGGCCAAAGACGTTTGCCTGAATCTTGGCTCCTAGCAGGCGCTCATAATAGTTTGCCCAGCCTGATTCCATCTCCTGTTTGGGTACCTCAGTAATGAGGATGCTTTCTCTCTTGGAAATCTGGGTGAGAGGATAACTAAGGACCAATCTGTAGTGTTGTTGGCGATCTTCTATTTGAAAATCGGCACTGACAATGGTGTGACGGTTGTTGATTTCTTTCAGACGATTAGTCGTATCCTGGAGAAGTTTTAACCCAATCTGTTTGCGCTTTTCGCGGACTTGGTTTGGGTCTAATGTCAGACCATATTGCTGAATTTGAGTAATCAAATGATCAAGTTTAGTCAGCTCGTTACTGTGACGTGTTTCAAGATCTAGAACAACCTGATCACTGCTCAAAAAGTGGGTTTGGAGTTGGAGCCATTTTTCAGCTGCATTGAGTCCAGGATTGTAGGAACTGATTGAGGCGGTCTTTTGAGACTGAGTGCTCATCCGATTTGTTGCGGAGGCCCCGTGTGCTTGGAAACGATTTTCGATTTTGAGGGTTAAATCCCGGATACTTTGTTCACTGTTGATCAGCGGTTGATTGAAGATGGCATTGTAAAGCCGATCAATCTCTTGATCGTCTCGGTAGTGAAACAATGGTTGATCCAGCTTGATTAAGCGTTCACGCTTTGCCTCAACGTCGTGTCTGGCGCGGGCAGCTGATCGGCCTTGCTTAGGATGGGGTAAATCAACGGCCAAATCCACTGATGAATTAATGGATAGCTCAACGATGACCCCCTCAAAATCTTGAGGCAGATTTCCCGATGAACCTGGTTTTTTGATCCAAATTTGTTGGGGAATCTTAGAGATATCAGTGGGCTTTTTGACAGGAGCAGTACTGATGTTGCCGCGAAATACCAGGGGCTGTGTCTCGTAATATTCTTCTGGGATGTCTGCCAGGTCAATTTTTCTCATGATTCTGCGATCTGCGTGGTGAATGGCTATGGTCAGCCTTAGGTGTGTTTAGGTGGGCAGATGCAGGTCCTGTCTTTCGTAACGCCTGTCTATTTTAATCCGCAGCCTGAGGATGGCAGGTGAAACAAGGTGTCGATATAGCTATCAGTTTCAATTTCATTATTGCGGTATCCGGGTAATTCCTTGATCAGTAGATTTACCAATATGGTAAGGGATCCATCTGTAGACGGGGAGGCTAATTTTGATCCGTCAGGCTTGGGACAATGGGGACACAGGGGTAGGGTAAGCTGTCCGAAATTCCAGCTGGGTTCGTGCCCTTTTTGTCGCACCGTGGCAAAATCGTTAGGTAAGAAAGCGTATCTAAACCCGGGCAATGACTGCACCCACCCCCACCCTGTCAAGCCAATATGAACCCACTGCTGTTGAAGCCAAATGGCAGCAGCAGTGGGCAGAAAATGAAGTTTTTAAGGCCGATCCAGCTGAGGACGGGGACCCTTACTGTGTGGTGATTCCGCCGCCCAATGTGACCGGCAGTTTGCACATGGGCCATGCGTTTGAGGAGGCTCTGATCGATACGCTGGTGCGTTACCACCGCATGAAGGGACGCAATACGCTGTGGCTGCCGGGGACTGATCACGCCAGCATCGCCGTCAGTGCAATTTTGGATCGGGAGCTGAGATCGCAAAACAAAACTCGAAAAGACGTCGATCGAGACGACTACCTGGCCCGCGCCTGGCAGTGGAAAGAAGAATCCGGCGGCACCATCATCAACCAGTTGCGTAAACTAGGCGTCTCCGCTGACTGGAGCCGGGAACGCTTCACCATGGATGAAGGGCTCTCCGATGCGGTATTGACCGCCTTTACCCGACTCTATGATGAAGGACTGATCTATCGCGGTAACTATCTGGTCAACTGGTGTCCCGCCAGCCAGTCCGCCGTCTCTGACGTCGAGGTCGAAAATAAAGAAGTCGATGGTAGCCTCTGGCACTTTCGCTATCCCCTCACCGACTGCTCTGGCCATGTAGAAGTCGCTACCACCCGCCCCGAGACCATGCTGGGGGATACCGCCGTGGCGGTGAACCCCCATGATGAACGATACAAAGACATCGTCGGCAAGACCCTGACCCTGCCCCTGATGGGTCGCGAAATCCCGATCATTGCCGACGAGTATGTCGATGCCGAGTTTGGCACCGGCTGCGTTAAAGTCACCCCCGCCCATGACCCCAACGACTTTGCCATGGGGGAGCGCCACGACCTGCCCGTGATCAACATCATGAATAAGGACGGGTCGATGAATGAGAACGCCGGGGACTTCACCGGTCTCGACCGCTTTGATGCCCGCAAGGCCGTCGTCAAAGCCCTGGATGAGCAAGGTTTTTTAGTCAAAATCGAAGCCTATCACCACACTGTGCCCTATAGCGATCGCGGCAAAGTGCCGGTGGAGCCGCTGCTCTCCACTCAGTGGTTTGTCAAAATTCGCCCGATGGCCGATAAGGCTTTGGAATTTCTAGATCAACAGCAGTCCCCTAAGTTTGTGCCCGAGCGTTGGACCAAGGTGTATCGCGACTGGCTAGTTAACCTCCGAGACTGGTGCATTTCTCGCCAGCTGTGGTGGGGCCATCAAATCCCCGCCTGGTATGCCATCAGTGAAACCAAAGGCGAAATCACCGACGAAACCCCCTTTGTGGTAGCGACTAACGAAGCCGAGGCCAAGGCCAAAGCCATCGAAAAATACGGCGAAGACGTGCAGCTTGAGCAAGACCCAGACGTGCTCGACACCTGGTTTTCGTCAGGCTTGTGGCCTTTTTCGACGATGGGTTGGCCCGACGAGACTACAGCGGATTTCAAGAAATACTATCCGACGACGACCCTGGTCACCGGCTTTGACATTATCTTTTTCTGGGTGGCCCGCATGAC
>JBCCRZ010000118.1:0-12021 GCA_039200855.1 Cyanobacteria bacterium P01_D01_bin.44
CAGGGGCTGGGGCCGCTTAATCGGGCTACCAGTCGCTGGCTAACCCGGTGGGCATTGCAACACTGTGATGCGGTTAGTGTGAGGGATGTCGGCTCTGCCAAACTGTTGGCAGATTGGCAAATTGGCTGTTGGTTGGCCCCTGACCCAGTGTGGGCACTCGCCTCTAAACCAGTGCCCGGCCTTTGGGATTTGCCCGCCCCGCGAGTTGCAGTGGCCCTAAGACCGTCGCCCAGCCTTACTCCAGCCCGCTTGGCGTTAATTACCCAGGCCCTGGTTGATTTTCAAAAGACCACCCAGACTTGTATTCTGCTGGTGCCGTTTCAGCCGGTTAAGGATCTTGCGATCGCAGCCCACGTTGCCCATCAGCTCCCCGGCCCCCACCAAATCTTCCAGCTTGACGATCCGACCCAGCTCAAGGGTCTCTTTCGCGGCGTTGAGATGACCATCGGCATGCGCTTCCATGCCCTAGTCATGTCCGCCGCCGAAGGCTGTCGTTGCTACGCCCTCAGCTACGATCCCAAAGTCACCCAGCTCATGCAAGATGTAGACATCCCTGGGTGCGATTTATTATCTGTTTCTGACATCAAACAGGCCCAGAACCAGACAGACACAATACCTGCTGTAGGTGACATTCCTCAAAATCCAAAATCCATAGACGAGCGCAACGAGACTTCTCGCAGAGTAAGCCAAAATTCTGCCCCGGCTTCCCCTTCGCCTTTTCCCCTTCGCCCTTTCCCTAACCACGCCCGCACCCTCACCCAGCAATGGCTCGAACTCTACGTCAACGGTCAACCCCTGACCCCAGACCAAATTCAATCTCGCCTTGATCGCGCTTCGATTCACCAAGCCCTGTTGATCGACACGTTAGTGGGTTCAGACCACTCGGGAGCGCGTCAAAACATGTGACGTCGGAGACATTTTTGCCAGGTTCTCTTGACCTTGGTCAGCATTGAGCGTGATTTTAAGGGATATTAAACAATTAAAGGGTTACCAATTGGGCTTTCCATGCTAGCCTTCCCTATTAATGGCCATCGGTGATGTGACAGATCATGTCGCTGTGTATCACTTTTACAGGGTTCATTTATAATTGACGCGCTGCAAGATTATTTTGTAACAGCTAAACCCTATCGAGCCTTGAAACTTGAGTTTTTCCCTATGGCAAACGACAGGTCTGGATGTGGCCAAGGTTGACTGATTTGAATCTTAGCTGCCGTCTTCGTAAATGCTTCTTTGTTGATGAGTCAAAACAGTCCCCAACGTTTCAACGCTAACTCGCTCAAAGGTTTACCTATTGGGTCATCACGACAACCTCCTGACGATCAGGACGCGACTGGGGACGGTTGGCAAGTTGTCGATTTTCCTAACCGCATTAGTATTCATCAAATTCCCGGCACGACTTCTTCGAGCACCGCTCTTTTGAGCCTTGATCACAGTTCTCCCTCTAAACCTATGAACCAACCTAATCCCAGTCATGGCAACACAGGCATCTCCCCCGAACGGGAGGCTGAACTGGTCACTTTAATTCGAGATCTGAATGAATGTAATGATGTTTTGCTGGCAAAGGTCTCCCAGCTCGAAGACGCCTTAGATCGGTCTCAATCAGCTCTACAGTCTGAGATTGAGCGATCTCAAAACAATCCCAACGGCGCTGATAAGTCCGGCGAACCCCGAGTCAGCGATCGTCATATTGCTCAGCTGGTCACAGAGCTTGAGTATTCTAATCAGGCGCTCAAGCGGCATCAGCTTCTCAATGAAACGCTCCAAACTGAGCTAACGTCGGCTCAAGAGCGAGTTGATCAGCTCGAGCACGACTATGCGTTTACACAGCAGCAGTACGCCGACCAGGCCCAGGCCCTACTCCAATCTGAGACGGCTTGCAGAGATCTGAGATCGCGCCTTCAGCGTCAGCAGCGCTACACGATGCAGTTCAAAGCGGCCCTCGAAAAGTGCCTGAACGTGTCTGCTAACACCCATACCGTCCCAGCTGACTTTGTCACTGCGGGGCAAGACATGCCGCTGGTCTCGATGCCTAAGGCTCAGCATATACAGCCTTGGGTCTCTGAGTCCGGTGATTATCAGAAGCTTGACCCTCAGTTAGAATCGCTGATTCGTGGTAGCAAAGCGGTTAATAAAGTCGATGATGACGCGACTGCGCAGCCGGTAGGCGGCTTTGATATCTCAACCCAGCCGATGCACTCTGCCCCCGCTGGTGACCCGGCGGCAGAGGCTCAACTTTGGCATGACTTAGCGCGGATGATCGAAAACCCGACTAGCCCCCTGGATGACGCTGACGAAGATTTTGAGGGCGCAGATGACGATCTGCCCCTGACCGAAGCGGCCTTTGCTGAGAATGCTTCCCTCCAATTTACAGAGCCTTCACCCTGGGAAACCCCCCTCGCGTCTGAAGTGCCCACGTCCAATGTACATGTTCCAGAGCCCAGTGCAGAGACAGCCCCAGAGATAGCGCCTGAGACCGCGTCAGGGGCGATATCAGAGATGCCCCATACCCCCGAGGTCAGTGTTGAAGTGCTGGCTGATACCAGTTCTTACGTCCCGGCCATGGCCTTTCCAGAAGGGGAGGCGGCTCCGTCTCCGGTGGTGAGTCCGCTGCGATCGCAAAAGCGAATCAAGTCTTTGGCATCGGTTGAGTTGCCCAACTTTCCCAAGCCGCAGCCGCGCCCCAAAGTGGCTCAGTCTTAACAGAGTAAACCCCGTTGTAAGGAAACGCTGTTCTCCCGGACGCAAAGCAGGGCATTCTCAAATGCCAGACATTTACTGCGAGTGTCTATCCCCTCAACTTTTGACCCCATGGAATCCACCACCTTGAACAGTTTAAGCAATCATAATTTGGGTGATCTTCTCAAGAATGACCGGGCTAGTATGGATAGGGTGGGCTGTGCGAACGAAGTGCATATTACCCACGCCATTGTTAGCGTCATTCAGTCCGCCCGCTTGCAGGGACAGTCCCTAGAAGAGGTGATGGCTGAGCTAATGGCCGATGACGCGCTTTTAGACAGCGATTTGAGACGCCTGCTAGGGGATGTGGTGGCCCAAGCTTGGGAAAAGCTCCCCTAGGCAACAAATGTTCTAGAAGACAAATGTTCTAGAACATTTGTCTTCTAGAACATTCCTGTAATAAAATTGCTGTGAAGACAGCTTTAGCGGTCGTTTTCGCCCACGGCCATCTGCACCACAACGGGCTTGCCGCCCTTTTGGTGATATTTATCAGCCCATTTGCGCACCAGCTCATCAAGCTCACTAAATGCTTTTTGACTCAGTTCGGGTTCGATGTCGAGTTCTTCTAAGATACGCATTGAGTTAGGACTCCGGTCAGCCCACTCTCGCATCAGGCGAAAGTAGCGTGCCGTATCCTCGATCATGGTATAAGTCCGCTCTTCCTCATCCGCAGGCGAGTAAGACTCCCTCGTCAGCGCATAAAACGGCATCCCCCACGGAGAGTCAACCCGAGTCACGGTGCCAGAGTACATCAGGCGGCGACGGATATGCTCGGCTAAGGCCTCACTCAGCGGCATTTGCCGCTCAGGGGGCAGATCAGCCTGGGAGCGATCATGGAGAAACTCAATCAGCTCCATAAATTGGAAGGAGGTGATCAGCTGAGCCGGAGGTAACTCGTCCGGCAGTTTGCTCTCGAGCTGACGCTTTTCTTCGGAGGTCAGGCTGGTGCCTGCAATCCGGCTGGGGCTATCTTGCCAGGGATACTGCTCTAGCCAAGCATAGGGCAGTTGAATGAGATAGCGGGGTTCTTGGGACCCAAACATTTTGAGGAGCTTACCCTTGGTTAGGGCTTCGCGCATCTCCTCAACGATGGCTTTGACCCGTTTGGGCTCGATGTGGTGCAGGTGCCCCGTCATCCGCAGGTTTTCACCTTGCTCCATGTAGGTGGTATAGATAGCGCACTTAGCGGCAGTAGCGGCTGCATCCAAAAACGCACCGTGACGGTGACCCCCTGTCCTCATTGCACTAAAGGCCAAATACATCATGATTTGGTCCATTGCGCTCGGGTCTAGGCGCTTGATCAGGTCTGAATCACTCGTTGTTAGTGAAGTTAGTTCTACTGCCATAAGGGCTACTCAAGAAAATGCACGGATAAAATTATCTTTAACTAAACTTAGGGTACCTTAATCAACCGATCCACTCTCACTTTTGGGGTCAGTTTGATGTTTGGTAGGGAGGTGCAGCCATGAAATTTCTGTCAAGATTGATAGGCAGGTGTCCCATTGGGCAACGTAAAGTCGCGTAGATATAAGTTCTGAATAACAAAGCCTGTGGCTAGAATAAGCCCTTATTGTCAAGCACCACCTGGGTAAAAACCCTTAAGAAGGCGTGAGAGCTGGCCCTAGAAAGGACGAATCTTGAACAATATTAGCTTCACTATCAGTAAATTTACGATGTCTCAGACTCCCTAGGCAAGTTGCCAGGACATCTCTGCTAAGGTCGGACCTTGAAATTGGAGACGGCCACTACCGCGGTGGTCTATCAGGGATGAGACATCAGGGGAGGTCTCAAGGGACAGACGACCACTGCCACGATGATCTAGCGCATTGCGATTATTTAGGGTGAGCTGTCTATAAGAGAACAGCAAGATGGAAAATAAGCGAGTCATAATTTAAGAGCTATCCGATCCAAGGTTGCTATTTCTAGATACTCAAAATGAGGGCTCTTTTCAGGAAGTTCTCTGTGAAGAATGTAAATAGCCTGCGATGTCTTGAATCTCTAACTGCTTTAGGTCTTTTTCAACTGTAATTTTAACTAGACGCGATCGGTTTATGAAATTCAGATGAGGGGGATCTCTCATCCTTCCTATCCTAAATTAAAGGCCCTTAATTAGGGCTATAAATCAAGTCTGCTTAATATTAATTGAACTCACGAGACACCACTGTCCAGAGCAGTTGAAACGACCGTTAAGCCTGATGTCAGAGGGGCTCGGTAAGGATTGTAGTTGGGCGTTGATGTGGGGAAGTAACGTGACTAGCGATAGTTTCTGTTGATCGGTATTTACGGAGTTTACTTTAAGTTGAAGCTGATAGTTTTGATTGGCTTCTTGGCAATAACTGCCTTCAAAATAAGCTAGATCTTTAGGTTGCTTTAAAGGAAGTTTGAAGCAACTGTCAGGGACATTTCCTTCTTTAGGATAGTGAGCCGGATTGTCTAAGTAAAAATACTGCTGAGTTGCCCATTCAGGCGTTTGGGGTAATAAGTTAAAGCAGGGAATGACGGCTAAAGGTGCGATCGCATCCTCTAGCAAGGCGACCTGTAGCGATCGCACGGGTAAAGTCCTCGGTTGGCAGCCCTGCTCAACACAGAGGGCGGCAGCCATCCCGGCTGCTTGACCGATGGACAAAATCAGGGGCTGTAGCCGGGTGGCCCCGTTGGCGATGTGGGAAACGGAAATGTTTTTATCGCAGGCCAGCAGACCGTCTACCTGGTCTGGGACCAGGGCTTCGTAGGGAATGGTAAACGGCACGCCGGTCCAGCGCCCCCCCCAGCGCAGCGAACGGGGAGCCAGGGGCATGTCAAAGCCAGGATAGTGGTGATCGTTGGGGTAGTTGCCAATGGCGATGCTGCTTACCTCCCCTTTTTTGTTGACCGGCAGCGGCGCAACCTGTCCGTCAGGGATCGCCAAGATATCGGACTCGGTGACGGTGGCGAGTCCCACCAGTCGGCGGCTTTCGCGATAGTAAGGATAAAGGGCATAGGCCCCGCCACCAGGAGAGCCCTTTACCGTTGGGAATACATAGGGGGCAAGCCCATAGCGTCGGCCTAGCTGGGCTTGAATGTGGTGGGCAAACTGCTGGGTGTGCCAGCGAGCTTCTTGCCAAAAGGCATCGCGCTCGGTCGGGTGACCCACGAGCCGGTTGAGGTTCTCTCCGTAATCATTGCCCTGCTGGGGCCAGTTAATCATGAATCGATTGTCTGGCAAGCGACCGTAGTTGAGAAACCTTTCTGTTCCGTACCCCTGCCAGGCCGCTTCAAAATTTGCCGGGTTGGCCTGGTCGGGGGGCAGCGGAATCTCCGGTGCGATCGCATCCCCGTAATCCTGCATCACCACGACCCAGGTGGGAGCCTGCACTGGGTAACGCTGCACTATTGGGTAAAGCGGATCGTTGGGGTCTGTCAAAGACTTAGGTGCACTGGGCTCCTGCCAGGTGTCCTGGGTTTCCCACCCCCAGCGGTAGGAAACCTCCCCGAGTACCAGCAAATCCCCCAATTCGGTGCCATCTAATATGACAGAGGCTCGTACCGTGAAGTCGTCAAAGTCAACGCCGACAATGCGATCCCCCTGGCGGCTCACGGCTCGGGGTCGGTGCCCCCACCGCCAGGTCAAATTGGGCAGTGCTTTAGCCCA
Source organism: Cyanobacteria bacterium P01_D01_bin.44 (assembly GCA_039200855.1). Lineage (GTDB taxonomy): Bacteria > Cyanobacteriota > Cyanobacteriia > Phormidesmidales > Phormidesmidaceae > SIO4C1. Next base: position 6,368 of record JBCCRZ010000118.1, read on the forward strand.
GTCTGCAAAAATGGCGGCCCCCACCGCCGGGTCATAGGTAAAGAAGCTCACCCAGGCGTTATCCAGACCGCCGGGCTGACGCCGCTCTAGCTCCCGTAAAAAGGCCCCCCACAGTCCGGTTTGAAACGCCGCTAGCTCATTGCCATCGGGGGCAGATACACCCGCGGCGGTCAACATGCCACCCAGCCAGGGAAACTCACTGACCAGCAGGGTTTTAGCCCCCCGTCGAGCTGCCTGAATAGCGGCAGCGGTCCCCCCGGTGCCGCCGCCCACAACAAGAACGTCTGTCTTTAGATGTTCCATGGTCTAGGTTTTAGGGTTTAGGTCTTTTGATTAAGATTCTCGATACCCCCTGACCCCTATCTCCTATCACCTTTTCCCCATTATCCAGCTAAATATATTCGCTAATGTCCTCCTGACAATCATCGGCCAGGTAAGACAGGGCTCGAAACCGCAGGCCTACCATCTGATCGTAGAGGGGGTTGAGTTTGCACATAGGGGGGATGTGGACTACTTTTTTGCCAAACAGTTTGACATCGCGCTCAAAGGGGCACTGGGGTGGGATCATCTTGCACACAAACCGAGCCAGCCGAGGGTCTTCAACCGCCAGCTGATCAAGCCACTCACGGGCGGGTTTTAGGGGGTCAGGGCCGGCTTTGTCTTTGGGCGGCATCAGCGGGCTGGCGACGGCGGCGGCTGGCGACGGCTCGGGCGCTGATTCTGGTATTGCGGTCCCTGGCTGGACCTCTTCTTTAATTTGTCGCAGGTTATAGAGGGTTGACTGCAATGCCTGTAGCACGGCGGTGTCTAGATTGAGGGCCTCACAAAAGCCGATCAGGGCTTGGTCCTCTGCGGCGGAGTAGACACCGTCTGCGATCGCAACCATCACCGCCATCCGTAAGAAATTCTCAGCAGCGACGGGGTTCGGCTTTAACTCGTTAGCGAGATCGGTGGCCTGGATGGGTTCAAAGGTTTCAAACTCAATACCCGGTGCAAACTCCGAGGCAGTCATACTGTGGATCAGCGACTGTTCGGTTTCGTCAAACTCGCCATCGGCCCAGGCGATGGTCATCAAACCGCGCAGCCAGGCTTTGACTTGTGCTTCGGTGTAGGGGGATTCTTGAATTGCAGATGTCATAGCGGTTAACCTGCCTCAAATACTTACTTATATATATCGTCAATGGTTGGCTGTACTTCAGGTTGTTGGGTAGCCAACATACCCTCTGGAGACTGGGCAGAAAAGTGACGTACAAATTCTGATCCGTTTTTGCCAGTTAGGACCCACAAAATTGAGCGAATCCCATCCCGGACACTCTGACTCAGAGGTTCCGGTGGTTGGTTTGACGGCACGGTCACAGGCTTAAAGTGAATCCCCCGGCTGCCCAGGATGATTTCGGCAATCACCACCGCTCGACGCATGTGGTAGTCGGAGGTAATTAGATAGACGCTATCGATGCCTTCACGATGCAAATCGTCTACTAGCGTTGTAAAGTTAGTTACCGTATCCACCGCCCGATAGTCTAACTTGAAGCGTTCGGGAGGGATTTGGGCCGTCTCAAACACCCATTCTGCATATTCAGGGTTGCTACCTGACGAAACCCACACGTCGATTTCAGGATGCTCAGACGCAAACTGTACGGCAAATTCTTCGCGTTCGGTCGCGCCGCCTAATACCAGCGCTACTTCGGGCTGGGAAAATAAGCCCCTGACATGCCACTGAGCAATCCAGACCAGGGGCAACGAGATAGCCACTGCTCCCAATTGACGTTTCCAACGGCGGGTAGATTTTTGTGGCAACACGAATGCTTGCGTCTTCATGAACCTCCAAATCGGCGAAGCTACTTCTAGCTTAAGCAATTAAATACAGCTAGTACTCAGAAAAGGATCCTTTTTTTAAGGTTGTCAAATAAAGACAAAACCGACCCGGGGACGCGGGGAAGGGGGGATACGGGGATCACTCATGGCTTAAATACTCCGTGTCTCCGCGTCCTCCCCTCTCCGCGTCGTGCCTTCAAACCTTCTTAAGCCATAACGGTCGCCTTTTCAGCCGTTGGCAGGCTGACCCGTGCCAGCATCTCGGTCAGCGAGGGCCCTTCGATCACCTCGTCCTTTAACAGCAACTGGGCGATTTCCTCCAGCAGGTCACGGTTGGAACGCAGAATGTCTAGCGCCTGCTGGTGGGCTGTTTCAACGATATCTTTGACTTCGGCATCAATGGCCTTGGCGGTGTCTTCGCTGACGGCGCGGCGCGGGTTAGGCATACCGCCATCGAGGAACGTGTTTTGCTGACCCCGTTCGTAGGCAAGAGGGCCTAGCACGTCGCTCATGCCGTAGGTGGTGACCATTTGCTCCGCTACATCGGTGGCTCGCTGCAGATCGTTCGAGGCTCCGGTGGTAATCGAGCCAAACACAACTTCCTCGGCGGATCGGCCCCCCAGCAGGGTGGCGATCTGACCTTTTAGCTCCGCCTCAGACCGTAGGAACCGATCTTCAGTGGGCAACTGTAAGGTGTAACCCAGGGCGGCCATACCGCGGGGAACAATCGAGATCTTGGCGACTTGATCGCCTCCGGGCATGAGCGCCCCCACCATGGCGTGGCCGACTTCGTGGTAAGCCACGATCTTTTTCTCGGTTTCATTGAGCACCCGGCTTTTTTTCTCTAAACCAGCGACCACTCGCTCGATGGCCTCGGCAAAGTCGGCCTGGGCGACTGCCTGGCGGTTATTGCGGGCAGCTAGCAGGGCGGCTTCATTGACCAGGTTCGCCAAGTCTGCCCCGGCAAAACCAGGGGTGCGGGTTGCGATCGCCTTGAGATCAATATCGTCCCCCAGCTTCACTTCCTTGGCATGGATATTCAGAATGGCCTCGCGACCTTTGAGGTCTGGGCGATCGACCAGCACCTGGCGGTCAAATCGGCCTGGACGCAGCAGGGCCGGGTCCAGGATTTCGGGGCGGTTGGTTGCTGCCAGCACAATGATGGTGTTTTCACCGGCATTAAACCCGTCCATTTCGGTGAGTAACTGGTTCAGGGTTTGCTCCCGTTCATCGTTGCCGCCGTAAAAACCGCCGCTGCTGCGGGACTTGCCAATGGCATCTAACTCATCGATAAAGATGATGCAGGGGGCTTGCTTCTTGGCCTGCTCAAACAGGTCGCGTACCCGAGATGAGCCCACCCCGACAAACAGCTCAATAAATTCAGAGCCCGAGATGCTAAAGAAAGGAACCCCAGCTTCGCCTGCAACGGCCTTAGCCAACAATGTTTTACCCGTTCCCGGCGGGCCTACCAGCAGTACCCCTTTAGGGATTTTGGCCCCAATATCGGTAAACCGCTTGGGCGTTTTCAGAAAGTCTACAATCTCAACCAGTTCGGTCTTGGCTTCCTCAACCCCAGCCACATCATTAAAGGTGATTTTTGTCGCTTCATCCTCGGCGTATACTTTGGCTTTGCTCTTGCCAATCGAAAGGGCTCCTGCGGCACCGCCGCCACCCCGTGCCAAAAAGAAACGCCATACGCCTACGAAAATCAGCGGTGGGATTACCCAGCTCAGCAGGCTGGTAAACCATTGGTTCTTGGGTGGTGGGGTCGCGGCAAACTCAACCCCATTGGCTTCTAGCAGGTCGGGCAGCTTCAGGTCAAAAATGGGCGTGGTTGAGTAGAGCTGACCGGGCTCCCCCACGTCGTCCTTGAGCTGATAACGAATTTCGTTTTGGCCAACCGACGCCCGCACCACCTCATGCTCTTGGACGTGGTGGATAAACATGCTGTAGGGCTCCTTAGGGGTAGGCGTACCCAAGAAAAATGGAGATAGTGCGTTGAGGAAAAGCAGACCACTGAGAATCAAAAATACCCAATTGGTAATCTGCCGAGAACGCGGCGGTCGTGTGTCTTTCACCGGCATAACATCGGCTCCCTGTCATTACTAAAAAGTTTTAGCGTTAGTTCTAGCGTATTAGTAATAGCCTAACAGGGCCGCTAGCTTCCCGACTCAACAGAAAACCGCCCCGCCCCGGTACGGTTTTCTACGGTTGGCGAGAGCTGCTGTGCTAATAGCCATTGGCTTACCAGATATGCCAGATATGATCGAGAGAAAATGGAAACTTTGCCTGGGTATTTGCAAGCACAGAGCGGCTTAATCAATCGTCTGATTCGGGTGTAAAAGCAAAATAAACCTGAATTTAAGTCGGGAAATTTCTGTCATTCGAGAATCCTGAACAAATCAAAAAAATCTTTAGACTAAAATTCTCCAGACTATTGATATAAATCCTAAGACGCTTGCTTGGCCAGCAGCGGTGCAGCTTGCAGCAGCGTCTTGGTGTAAGGATGCCGCGGGGTGGTAAAGAGCTGTTCGGTGGGGCCGAGTTCGACAATTTTGCCGCCGTTCATGACGGCGATGCGATCGCACAAAAAACGCGCCACCCACAAATCGTGGGTGATGAATAGATAGGTCAGGTCCAATTCTTCCTTGAGCTCAAGCATCAGCGCCAACACCTGGGCCTGCACGCTGGCATCGAGCATACTCACTGGCTCATCACAGATCACTAGCTTGGGTTTGGTGATCAAGGCGCGGGCGATGGCGACCCGCTGTTGCTGCCCGCCGGAGAGGTCGCCAGGGTAGCGGTGATAATAATCCTCCGTGGGAGTAAGCCCCACCCGCTTGAGCATAGCGTGGACCTGCTTTTGGGCCTCCCCATGGGTGACCAGCCCGTGGATTAAGAGCGGATCGGCAATGCCGCGCCCCACGGTCATCATTGGGTTGAGGCAGGCGTGGGGGTCTTGAAAAATCATTTGAATCTCGCGCCGCTTGGCCTGGAGCTCAGCCCGCGACAGATTAACCAGATTTGTTCCCAAAAACTCGACCTGCCCAGCGGTGGGGGGGATAATCTGCAAAATCGTGCGCGATAGGGTGCTTTTGCCGCAGCCTGACTCTCCCACCAGACCTAAGATTTCGCCGGGGTAAAGGTTTAATGAAACGCCGTCTACGGCTCTGATCGTCTCCGGTGGTTTTTGGTTAAATAGTCTGACCAGAAAGCCTTGCTCAATGGTGTAGTGCTTGATTAGATCTTGTACCTTTAGCAGTGGCGCGTCGGTGGGGATTGCCTGATCTAGGGTAGCGGCGGAGCGCTCGGCCCCTTCGGTTTGTAACAGGTGGGCCGAGGCCAGCAGCGACTGGGTGTAGTCGGCCTGGGGATGGTAAAACACCTGCTGGGTCGAACCCAACTCCACCAGCTTGCCCTGGTACATGACGGCAATGCGATCGCAATATTCCCCCACCAAAGCCAGGTCATGGGAGATTAAAATCAGGGCCATGCCCCGCGCTTCGCACAGCTCGGTGAGCAGGTCTAAAATCTGGGCCGAGACGGTGACATCTAAGCTGGTGGTGGGCTCGTCGGCCACGATCAGCTTGGGGTCGAGCAGCAGTGCCAGGGCAATGGCAACCCGCTGCCGCATGCCGCCGCTAAATTCGTGGGGATATTGATCCCAGCGGTTGGCATCGAGGTTGACCGAAGTCAGGGTTGCGATCGCAATCTCCTTAGCCTCCGCCTTAGACAGCTCTGGGCGATGGGCACAAAGCGTCTCGACACAGTGCTCCCCAATGGTCATCAGCGGGTCAAGCCGGGTCATCGGATCTTGAAAGATCAGCGCCACTGCCTCA